>NZ_JBHVEU010000231.1:0-14306 GCF_042802075.1 Kitasatospora sp. NPDC057518 | reverse complement strand
CCCGGCGGCGCGGGCCCTTCGCGTCTGCCGGGCACCCTCCGGGGAGGGATCACCCCGCCGAGCCCGGTGCCCGCGGGTGTTTCCGGGCTGGTCCGACATGCAATGAAACGCCGCAAAACGGTCATAGCAGTCGGCGGCGTTGACACCGGATCGGCCAGCTGGTGGGGTTGCGGACGATGTGGTCGTGGCCTGGCGAGGAGGCTCCTGTGCAAGCCCGAGTGTCCGTAGCGGCCGGGCGGCGGCTCAGGTCGCAACTGGAGCAGAGTCCGGCGTTGCGGGAGGTGCTGCAGCACCCCGCGGCGGAGGCGGCGCGGCGGGCCACGGCGCGGACGTGCCGTCAGTTGGCGCCGCGGACGGCGGACCGGCTGATCGCCGATATCAAGGGCACCGAGCCGCTGTTGGCGTCGGTGCGCGAGGAGCGCGCGGACCGGGCGGACCGGGCCGGGCGGCCGGGGCGGCGGGCGATGCAGATCGCGGCCGGGGTCGCGGCCGCGGCGGTGGTCGGCGGGCTGCTGGCCGGTTCGCTGCCGTCGGCGGCGTACGCGGCGGCCACGGCCGCCTCGACGGCCTCGGACGTGGTGAGCACCGCGCCGCAGACGCCGCTGGGCAGCGTGACCGACCCGAAGGTGTTCCCGAAGCCGCAGCAGCAGACCGTGGCGGGCAAGCCCGTCGCGGTTCCGTCCGCCGTCACGCTGGTGAGCGCGCCCAAGGCGGACATCGGCGCGGTGCGGGCCGTCCAGGAGGTGCTGGAGGTCGCCGGGGCGGGCGAGGTGACGCCGCGTCCGGACGGCGGGACGCCGGCCGCCGGGACGCTGGTGGTGTACGTCGGCGGGCCCGCCGAGGGCGCCGGCGGCGAGGTGGACCGGGTGCTGCGGCAGCTGTCCGCCGCCGCGGGCGGCAAGGACGGCGCCGGGCCGACGACCGCGGGGATGCCGGCCGGCGGGTACGTGCTGTCGGCCGGTCAGCTGCCCGCCCAGGGCGGCGGGACGTACGGCGCCGTGGTGCTGGCCGGCGTGGACGCCACCGGCACCTTCTACGCCGCGCAGAGCCTGCGTCAGCTGCTCGCCGCCGTACCGGCCGGGCAGGGGCAGGCGCCGGGTGCGGCCGGGCTCGGCCTGCCCGGGATCACGCTGCGGGACTGGCCGACCGGCGCCCCGGTGCGCGGCGTCACGGAGGGCTTCTACGGCACCCCGTGGACCGCGCAGCAGCGGCTGGAGCAGGTCGACTTCCTGGGCCGCTCCAAGCAGAACTTCTACCTCTACGCGCCCGGTGACGACCCGTACCGGCTCTCCCGCTGGCGCACCGCCTACCCCGCGGCCCAGGCCGAGGAGCTGCGCGAACTGGGCTTCCGGGCACGGCAGAACCACGTCACGCTCGGCTACGCGATCGACCCGGGGCAGTCCCTCTGCTTCAGCTCCGGCAAGGACGTGGACGCCCTGGTGAACAAGCTGGACGGGCTGCGCAAGCTCGGCTTCACCGCCTTCCAGCTGCAGTTCCTGGACGTCAGCTACGACGAGTGGCACTGCGGCGACGACCGCGACGAGTACGGCACCGGGCCCGCCGCGGCCGCCAAGGCCCAGGCCGAGCTGGTGAAGAAGGTGCAGGACCGGCTGATCGCGAGGAATCCGGGCCTGGCGCCGCTGTCCGTCGTCCCCACCGAGTACCACCAGCAGGGCTCCACCCCGTACCGCAAGGCGCTGGCGGCGGCCCTGCCGGAGGGCGTGCAGGTGGCCTGGAGCGGGGTCGGGGTGATCCCGGAGAAGATCACCGGTGCCCAGGCCTCGGACACCGCCGGGCTGTACGGGCACCCGCTGCTCACCATGGACAACTACCCGGTCAACGACGCCACCCCTGACCGGCTCTTCCTCGGCGCCTACACCGGGCGCGACCCGGAGGTGGCCACCCGCTCGGCGGCGCTGCTGACCGGCGCGATGCAGCAGCCGGTGGCCTCCCGGATCGCCGTGTCGACGGCCGGCGACTTCGCCTGGAACCCGGCCGGCTACAAGCCGGACGAGTCCTGGCAGGCCGCCGTGCGCTCGCTGGCCGGGCCGACCGGCGCCGCCCCGACGCCCGTCGGGACGGCGCTGTCCGCCGTCACCGCGCTGGCCGGGAACAGCACCTCCTCGCCGCTGTCCAAGCAGGAGTCCGGCTACCTGGCACCGCTGCTGGACCGGTTCTGGGCGGCCGCCGAGCCGACCTCCGGCGCCGCCCCCGACCTCGCCCGGCTGATCGAGGCCGCCGCCCCGCTGCGGGACGCCTTCGCCACCATGGCCACCGCCCAGCAGACCCTGGCCGGCACCCCGGCCACCACCCAGCTGGCCGGCGAGGCCGCGCCCTGGCTGGGCCCGCTGCGCGACTACGGGCTGGCCGGGCAGTCCGCCCTCGACATGCTGCTGGCGCAGCACGGCGGCGACGGCGCGGCGGCCTGGAAGGCCCGGGTCGAGCTCAACCGGCTGCGCGAGCAGCTGGACCGGGCCCCGGCCACCGTCGGCGCCGGGGTGCTCGGCCCGTTCCTGGACCGTGCCGTGCGCGCCGCCGACAACTGGTCGGGCGTGGGTGGCGGCGCCGCCACCCCGACCACCACCCTGGGCACCGCCCAGGACCACCTGCCCGCGCTGATGACCGACGGCGTGGCCGACACCTTCTACTGGAGCTCCGCTCCCCCGCAGCCCGGCGACGCCGTCGGCCTGGACCTCGGCGCGGGCCGCCCGGTCAGCGGCGTGACCGTGCTGATGGGCGGTTGGGGCAACGGCCCGGACGCCCGGACCGCCGCCGACGACTACATCCGCGACGGCGTGCTGGAGTACTCCACCGGCGAGGGCGGCTGGAAGCAGCTCGCCGTGGTGAAGAACCAGAAGACGGTCAGCGCCCAGCTCCCGCCGGGCACCGTGGTCCGGGCGGTGCGGCTGCGGGCCACCGCCGCGCAGAAGACCGCCGTCGCGGTGCGCGAGTTCACCGTCACCGCCCCGGACGATTCCCCGGCCAGCGTCAGCGGCGGCCCCGACGCGGTGCCCGGCTCCTCCGCCGCCGCCGTGCTGGACGGCAACCCGGACACCGCGTACCGGGCCGCCAAGGCACCGACCGCGATGGACGAGCCGCTCACCGTCGAGCTCGGCGCGGCCCGCCCGCTGGACCGGCTCACCGTGCTGACCGACCCGTCCGTACGCGCCACCGCCACCCTCGCGGTGCGCCGGGCCGACGGCACCTGGGCCGACATCGGCACCGTGCAGCCCGGCTACAACGAGCTGTCGGCCGGCGGCCAGCCCGCCGACGCGTTCCGGCTGACCTGGAAGCCCGGCGGCGACCCTCCGGTGGTCAACCAGGTGATCCCCTGGTACGCGGACGCCCCGGCGGCCCGGCTCAGCCTCTCCGACCCGGCCCTGGACGTGGTCACCGGCGCCTCCGCGCCCGTGACCACCCGGGCCACCGTGGAGGCCGGCCGCCCCGAGGGCACCACCGGCGAGCTGCGCACCGAGGTGCCGCCCGCCGCCAAGGGCCTGACCGTGGCCCCGGCCGGCCCGGTGACCGTGCCGCGCGGCGGCCGGGTGGGCGTGCCGCTGCTGGTCAGCGCCACCGCGGAGACGCCGTCCGGGACGTACCGGGTGCCGGTGCAGTTCGTGGCCGGCGGCACCACCGTCCGGCAGGTGCTCCAGGTGCACGTGGTGCCGCCCACCGGCGGCCCGGACCTGGCGCTCGGCGCCAAGGCCACCTCCTCGGGCGACGAGACGGCGAACTTCCCGGCCTCGGCGGTCACCGACGGCGACCCGAAGACCCGCTGGTCCTCCCCGGCCAAGGACGACGCCTGGGTGCGGCTGGAACTGCCGCAGGCGACCAGGCTGGGCTCGGCGGTGCTGCACTGGCAGGCCGCGTACGCCGCCTCGTACAAGATCCAGGTCTCGGCGGACGGGAACACCTGGACCGACGCCGCGACGGTGGACAACGGCAAGGGCGGCGACGAGACGGTGCGCTTCGACGCGCCCAACGTCCGGTACCTCCGGGTGCAGGGCGTGGCGCGGGCGACCAAGTACGGCTACTCGCTGTGGGGCGTCGAGCTGTACGCGGTGACCCCGCCGGCCGCACCGCAGCCCCCGGCCGGCCAGGGCGGCGGCCAGACCGGCCAGCCCGGCGGCGCGCCCGGGACGCCCGCGACACCTCCGGCGGCGGCGGGCGGGACCGCGCCCAAGCCGTAGCCGTGGCCGTAGCCGTAGCCGTAGTGGCCGTCGCCGGGCCCGGTCACGGGTGGGCGGAAACGCGGCGGGCCGCCGGCTCCCCGGTGCGGGGGGCTCGGCGGCCCATGAGGCGCGTACCGACGGTGTGACGGGCGGGCCCTTGTGGAGCTGTGGTCAGGCGGAGAGCGGTTCGGGCTGCTCACCGCGGCGGACGGGGGCGGGGTGGCCCGAGTGGGCCCGGCCGAGCGGGACCGGGTGGACCGGCTGCTCGGTGCGGTCGTGGTGCTCGTACTCGCCCCACTGCGGGGCGCGCAGCTGGTCCGCGCCGCCGTAGGGCTCCAGGTAGGGCCGCCACCGCGGGTCCTTGATCCCGGTGCCGATGATGCGCCAGGCCAGGCCGCTGGGCGGCGCGGGTGGTCGTTTCATCCGCCAGCCGAGCTCGGTGAGGTGGCGGTCGGCCTTGGTGTGGTTGCAGCGGCGGCAGGCCGCCACCACGTTGTCCCACCGGTGCTGGCCACCGCGGCTGCGCGGGATGACGTGGTCGACGCTGGTGGCGGCGGCCCCGCAGTAGACGCAGCGGCCGTGGTCGCGGGCGAACAGGGCCCGGCGGGTGAGCGGGACGGGCCCGCAGAACGGGACCCGGACGAAGCGGGTCAGACGGACGACGGACGGCGCCGGAAGGGCGCTGGTGGCGCTGTGCAGAGTGACTTCCGAGTCCTCCAGGCTGACCGCCTTGTGGTTGAGGACCAGGATGAGTGCGCGGCGCATCGATACGACGCCGAGTGGCTCGTAGGACGCGTTGAGGACCAGGACATGCGGCACGGATGCCTCCTTGGACGCCTGCGGCGCGTGGCTCGCGCCGGGACGAGCGGTTGGATCGCGCCACTCGTGCGCGATCTCCCCCAGTGTCGCCTTACGCCTTTGTACGGCGCCACCACTCCTGTGTAACGGACCTGACGCGAACTCCGGGTGTGGTCTCTGTCATAGCCGGTATGCCCGGGGGAAGGTCGGGTTGCACCCGGGTGGCGGTGCGACGGGTCCCGGTGACTCCGGCGGGTCGCCCGCCGGGGGCACGGTTCGGCCGTCCGGAGCAGCGCCCCTCCTGCCCCGGACGGCCCCGGAGCCCCGGTTCGGGGGGAGCGTACGGGGGCGTTGACGGGGCGTTCGACACGCTCCGTACGCCCTTGGGCACACCCGTGCGGGGTTCCGGCGTGTCCGGGCCAGCCCGCGGCGGCGGATAGGCTGACGCCCACGGTCCGCGGGCCGCTTGCCGGCGGTGCGGGCCCACCACGCACCCCAGCCAGGAAGGTCCGCACGTGTTCAGCTCCGGTGCCACCGGTCCGTCCGACGCGTCCTCGACGCTCGCCACCCCGACCCCGGCCCCCAGCCCCACCGCGCAGCTGCCCGAGCTCGACCTGCGGATCCCGACCAGCGCGCAGGAGGTCTCGGACACCACCCGGCAGGCCGCCAGCTGGTTCGACACCCACTGGCAGGGCTGGGTGGCCTCCGGGCTGCGGATCGTCTTCATCATCGTGCTCGCGCTGGTGCTCCGGGCCGTCGTGCGCAAGCTCATCACCCAGCTGATAGGGCGGATGGCGCGCACCTCCGAGCACCAGGAGGAGAGCCGGCTGGGCGGGCTGCTGGCCAACACCGGGGTGGTGAACACCGAACGGCGCCAGCAGCGCTCGGAGGCGATCGGCTCGGTGCTGCGCAGCGTGGCCTCCTTCAGCATCCTGGGCACGGCGGCGCTGATGGTGCTCTCCGCGCTGGGCGTGAACCTGGCGCCGCTGCTGGCGAGCGCCGGTGTGGCCGGTGTGGCGATCGGTTTCGGCGCCCGGAACCTGGTCACCGACTTCCTCTCCGGGGTCTTCATGATCATGGAGGACCAGTACGGCGTCGGCGACGAGATCGACACCGGTGTCGCCACCGGCACGGTGCTGGAGGTCGGCCTGCGGGTCACCAAGCTGCGCGGCGGGAACGGCGAGATCTGGTACATCCGCAACGGCGAGGTGAAGCGGATCGCCAACATGAGCCAGGGCTGGGCGACCGCCTCGGTGGACGTCCAGGTCGGGTACAAGGAGGACCTGATCCGGGTCGAGGACCTGATCCTGGCGACGGCCGAGGAGATGGCCAAGGAGGCCCCGTACGACGAGCTGATCTGGGCTCCGGTGTCGATCCTGGGCGTGGAGTCGGTCGCCTCGGACTCGGTGGTGCTGCGGGTCGAGGCCAGGACCGCCCCGGGCAAGGCGGCCTCCGTCTCCCGGGCGCTGCGCCAGCGGCTGAAGGCGGCCTTCGACGGGGCCGGGATCAAGGTCAAGGAGGAGGTCGCCGCGGTGGCCGCCGGGGCGACCGGCGTGGTGATCGCCCCCTCCCCGGTCCCGGCCGCCGAACAGGCCGCACCCGCCGACCGGGTGGCCGAGCCCGTTCCGGCCCAGGCCCCGGTCCCGGCGGCGGCCCGGGCGGCGGACGACGCGTCGAAGCCGTAGCGGTTCGGCCGCACGGACACGGACGAAGCCCCGCTCCCACCACAGTGGGGGCGGGGCTTCGTGGTGTCCGGCCAGAGCCCTCCTCGCACTCTCGACACCGGACCGGAGCCGCTGGACTCCGACCGCCGACGCCCTCGGTCTGCCGTGCCCGCGATCGGGCGGCCGCGGGTACGTCTGGCTCTGATCGGACGTCAGATCGAGTGGGTGGACGGCTCCGTCGGCGCTGGTATGTTCCAGGCGTGAACCGCGACACCAGCGATCTCGTCTCCCGCCTTGGCCGGCCTCTTCGACTGATCGTCACCGGCGGTGGAACGGGCGGCCACACCTATCCGGCCCTCACCGCGATCCGCGCCCTGCGCTCGCGTCTCGCCGGGGTCGACGGCGCCCTGGACGTGCTGTGGATCGGCACCGCCACCGGCCTTGAGGCCAAGGTCACCGCCGCCGAGGACATCCCGTTCAGGACCGTCGCCACCGGGAAGATCCGGCGCTCCGCCAACCCGCTCAAGCTGGTGTCGCCCGCCAACGTCAAGGACATGGGCCGCGTCCCCCTGGGCGTCGCGCAGGCCCGTTCCGCGATCGCCGGGTTCGGCCCGGACGTGGTGCTCGGCACGGGCGGCTACGTCGCCGTGCCGGTCGGGATGGCCGCCCGGATGTGCCACCGGCCGCTGGTGGTCCACGAGCAGACCGTCCGGCTCGGCCTGGGCAACCGGGCTCTGGCCCGGATGGCGACCCGGGTCGCGGTCTCCTCCGAGTCGACGCTCCGGTACCTGCCCGAGTCCGCCCGCGCCACCGCCGTGGTGACCGGCAACCCGGTCCGCCCGGAGGTGCTGACCGGGCAGGGTGAGAAGGCGATCCAGGCGCTCGGCCTGTGGGGCTTCGACCGCGCCCTGCCGACCGTGTACGTCACCGGCGGCGCGCAGGGCTCCCAGCAGATCAACGAGCTGGTGAGCGAGATCCTGCCGTGGCTGCTCGGCCACGCCAACGTGGTCCACCAGTGCGGGCCCAGCCACGAGGCGGGGCTTCGGGAGCGGGCTGCGGCACTGCCGGAACACCTGCGCGCCCGGTACCTGGTGACCGGCTTCGTCGGCCCGGAACTGCCGGACGTGCTCGCCCTCGCGGACGTGGTCGTCTCCCGCAGCGGCGCGGGAACACTGGCCGAACTGACCGCGCTGGGGCGGGCCGCGGTGTTCATCCCGCTGGCGACGTCGGCCGGGAACGAGCAGGAGCACAACGCCCGCCACCTGGCCGATGCCGGCGCGGCGGTGGCCCTCCTCGGCCGGGCCGCCCCGGACACCCTCCAGGCGGCGATCGCCCCGCTGCTGACGGACCCGGCCCGCCGCGCGGACATCGCGCGACGGGCCGCCGAGCACGGCCGGCCGGACGCCGCCGACCGCCTCGTGGACGTACTGCTGTCGGTCGTGGGCCGCTAGTTCTCCAGGTCCGGCAGGTGCCGGACGGCGCCGGCCTGGATGGTGTCCACGCACACCTGGTAGGCGGCGTAGTCGCTCTCCCAGGGGTCGGGCACGTCCTCGCCGCTGACGTAGAGGTCGAGCTTGCCTGCGGCCGGGGTTCCGTCCGCCATGGTCCTGAGTTCGGCGAGGACGGCGTGGTCCATGGCCAGCACGGCGTCCGCCCAGTCGAGCATGCGGTGGTTGACCTTGACCGCGCGGTGGTCACGGATGTCGTACCCGGCGTCCTCGGCGGCGCGGATCGCGTTGCTGTGCGCCGGACCGCCGACGTGGCGCTCGCGCAGCCCGGCCGAGCGGACCTCGACCTTCTCCCCGCCGGTGTGGGCGAGGACCGCGGCGGCGAGCGGCGAGCGGTTGTGGTTGCCCAGGCAGACCACCAGGATGCGGTGGCGCTTCGGGTGGCGGAACATCTCGCTCATCTTCGGCTCCTTGGTGTCGGTCACGCGGCGGCCTTGATCGCGTCGGCGAGCGCGGCGACCGTGTAGCGGACGCTGTCGTGGGTCATGGCGGGGTGGAACGGCAGGCCGAGGATCCGTCCGGCGACCTGTTCGGTGACCGGCAGGTCCCGGTGCCAGGCCGAGAACGCGGCTTGGGTGTGGTTGGGCGGGTAGTGCACGGCGACGCCGATGCCGTGCTCCCGCAGGTGGCGGAAGACCTCGTCGCGGTGGTGGTCGAGGACCACCACGCAGTTGAACGGCACGGTGTTCACCACGTCCACGTCGACCAGGCGGGCGCCGTCCAGGCCGGCCAGTTCGGCCTGGTACGTGCGCCACAGGTGCTGGCGGTGTGCGGCGGTCTGCGGGAAGTGCTTCAGCTGGGCGACGCCGATGGCGGCATTCAGCTGGGACATGTCGAAGCGCATCCCGGGGCCCTGGACCTCGTAGGAGGTCATGGCGGCCCGGGCGTCATTGGACTGGACGATTCCGAACAGGCGCAGGCTGCGGAGGGTGTCGGCTTCCTCACGGGTGCGGGGAATGATCGTGCCGCCCTGGCCGGTGGTGAGGTTCTTGATCGGGTCGTGGGAGAAGCAGGTCAGCACGGCGGGGTCGGCGCCGACCATGGTTCCGTCCGGGCGGCGGGAGCCGAAGGCGTGGGCGGCGTCCTCGATGATCTGGATGCCCCGGTCGGCCAGGTGGTCGCGGATCGGGGTGAGGTCCACGGCCCGGCCGCCGTACAGCACGGGCATGACGGCGCGGGTGTTCGGAGTGAGGGCTTCGAGCACGGTGTCCGGGGTGACGGCCAGCATGCGGGGGTCGATCTCGGCGAAGCGGGGTGCGGCGCCGCTCCAGGTGATGGCCTGGACGCTGGCGCAGAAGGTGAGGGAGGGCAGAACGACGTCGTCACCGGGGCCGATGCCGATCGAGCGCAGAGCGAGGTGGAGTGCCGTGGTGCCGGAGTTCACGGCGACGGTGTGGGTGACGCCGATCAGGTCGGCGACTCCGGCTTCGAACTGGTCGGTGGCCGGGCCGTGGCCCCACTGGCCGCCGGGGAGGACGGCGGCCAGTGCGGCGGCTTCGGTGCCGTGCAGCAGCGGCGCGGCGTTGCGCTCGACGCCCGGGGGCCGCGTGGTGGTCGAGGCCAAGGCGGGTACTCCTTCGTCAGAGCGTGCCGGAGACGGCACGGGACTCGGTGGACATCACGGCGACGTACTTGGTGAGGAAGATGCCGCCGCGGTAGGTGAGCCGCCGATGGTCGACGGGCTGCCGGAAGAGGCCGTTCAGGGTCTGCCGGACCAGGTCGGCTCCGGCTTCCTCGGCGAGCAGGAATCCGGCGGCGAACCGGGCGTTGATCTCGGTGATGACCACGCGCGGGTCGGCGCCGTCGGTGATGAAGCCCTGGACGTCCACCGGGCCGACGGCGCCGATCGCCCGGATCGCCTCGGCGACCCGCTTGGTGGCCTCCGGGTCGTCGATCGTGACAGCGACCATCGACATGCCGGCCTGGACCATCAAGCGCCGTCGCAGGATCGCGGAGGTGCGACCGTTGCGGTCCGTCAGGCAGTCGGCGGAGAACTCCACGCCCCGGACGCGCTGCTGGACGATCGGGGCGGGCACGAGCTCGCACAGCACGCGGGCCTGTTCGCGGGTCCGGCAGAAGTGCACGTCCTTGGAGCCCTGGCCGCGGCGCGGCTTGACTACCAGTTCGGTGCCGTCGGGGGTCTGGTCGATCCGGTCGGGCAGCCAGGTCTGCGGGGTGGGCACCCTCGCGGCGCGCATCGCCTGGTGGAACTCCCACTTGTCGCCCGCGGTGGTGACGCTGGCCGCGGGCGGCAGCCAGGTTCGTACTCCGGCACGTTCCAGATGGCCGCGCAGGTGGACCAGCTGCGGAAGCTCGTTCTCGACGCAGCAGATCAGGGCGTCCGGCTTGAGGTCGTGCACCAGCTCCATCAGGTCCGCGGCGAACAGCGGGCTGTCGGCGCGGGCGATGGTGCGGGCGGTGATACCGGGGGCGAGCAGGCCCGGCGCGAGGGGGTTGGAGTCGGTGCCGATGACCTCGTGGCCGAGCTTGAGGAGCGTGAGCGCGAGGTCGAGGCCAGGGGCCCCGCCGATGCCGGTCACCAGGATGCGGCGGAGCTCCGCCGGGTCAGGGGTGTTCACCTCGCCGCCTTTCACGCGGCGGCCCGCGCGGTGGCGGTCTGCCACCAGTCGGGGTTGCTGCGGTACCAGTCGACGGTCTCGGCGATGCCGGCCGCCAGGTCCTGCCGGGGCTGGTAGCCGAGCTGGGCGAGCTTGCCCCAGTCCATGGAGTACCGGATGTCGTTGGCGGCCCGGTCGGGCACGTAGGTGACCTGGTTCCAGGTGGCGCCGGTGGCACGCAGGAGCATGCCGGTCAGCTCGATGGTGGTCAGGTCGGTTCCGCCGCCGATGTTGTACGCCTGCCCGGGGATGCCCTTGTGGAGGACCAGCTCCACTCCGGCGCAGTTGTCGGTGACGTGCAGCCAGTTGCGGACGTGCTCGCCGTTGCCGTGGACGGTGGTGGCCTTCTCCCCGGCCAGCAACCTGGTGACGAACAGCGGGATCAGCTTCTCCGGGTACTGGCGGGGCCCGTAGTTGTTGGAGGAGCGGGTCACGCACACCGGCACGCCGTAGCTGGAGTGGTAGGCCAGGGCGATCATGTCGGAGGCGGCCTTGGACGCCGAGTACGGCACGGTGGGGTTCAGCGGATCGGATTCGAAGGCGGTTCCGGTGGGCAAGGAGCCGTACACCTCGTCGGTCGAGATGTGGACGAACTTGCGCGTGCCGATGCGGCGGGCGGAGTCGAGGAGCGTCTGCGTGCCGAGCACGTTGGTGGAGACGAAGTTCCCGGCGTCGGTGAGGGAGCGGTCGACGTGGGACTCGGCGGCGAAGTGGACCACGGCGTCGTGGGTCTCCATCAGGGCGTCGACCAGGGTGCGGTCGAGGATGTTGCCCTGGACGAAGGTGAACTTCTTGGAGTCGGTGATGCCGTCGAGGTTGCCGAGGTTTCCCGCGTAGGTGAGGGCGTCCAGGACGGTCACCTTGGCGATGTCGTCGGCGTCGACGAGGCGGCGGGCGAAGTGCGATCCGATGAAGCCGGCACCGCCGGTGACGAGGATGTTCTCCATGGGAGTCACCAATCTGGGTGAGGTATGGCGAGGGTCAGGCGGAGTAGGCGGGCAGCAGGTTGCGGTCGAGGGCCTCGATGAGGCTCAGGCTGTTGCCCACGACGATGGAGGCGGGCTCGGGCGGCCACCCGATGGCGAGGTCCGCGTCGAGCGGGTCGATCGTCAGGAACTTCTCAGGACGGTGCAGCTCGCTGAGCAGGTAGGTGACGCTGGAGCGGTCCGCCAGAGCGAGGGTGGCGTGCCCGACGCCGGGCGGCACGAACAGCGAGGTCCGCCGCTCGGCGTCGAGGTGTTCCAGGTGCCAGCTGCCAAATGCGGCCGATCCGGTCCGCAGGTCCACCAAGGCGTCGAGGACCGCTCCGTCGGTGCAGGTGAGGTACTTGGCGTGGCCGGCGGTGGCGACGCTGATGCCGCGGAGCGCGCCGAGGCGGGACACGACGGTGTTGACCTGGGCCAGGCGGAATGTCCGGCGGGTGGCTGCACGGAACGCGTCCTCCCGGAAGAACTCCTGGAGTTCGCCGCGGACGTCGTGGTGGGCGTTCGCTTCGAAGGCGAACGTCCCGGGGACGGCGAGTGGACGGGCCCTCACCGGCGGCCGTCCTCGGCGAACCAGTCCGGCGCGCTGGTCGGGACCGCCCCTTCGAGGTGGGTCTCGGCGTGGTGGACCAGCAGTCCGAGCACACCGAGGGCAACGACGTTGAGTGCGGCCCAGGACACGGTGACGAACGCCCCGAGGCGGTCGTGGTCGGCGGGAACAGGGCGCGCGGGACCGCACACACCGCTGGTCGGGGTGGTACCGGGCAGAAGCGCCGGGCCGGCGAGCGGGGCGGCGGCGATCCGAGGCATGGGTGAGAAGGCGGTGGCGAGTACGCGCATGGCGAGGAAACCCTTCGAGGGGCAGGGTCGGACGGGAGGCGTCAACGGGCCCGGGGTGGGGAAAGCCAAGGGCTTCGCTCGACGGCCCGACTTACTGATAGACAGTCAACTCCTGGATCCACCAACAGCGCTGGCGCCATTGAAGGGGCCATTTTCTCCGCGGGGGCCGCTTAGGGGGGCCAGGTTCGGGCACTGGACAGTCAGATGCGCAGGGAGCAGGCATGATGGCACCGGACGGCATCGGCGTACTGCTGCGGGAGCGCCGCGAAGCCACTGGCCGTTCGCGCGAAGAGCAGGCCCTGTTCCTGGTGCGGTTCCAGGACGGGGAACCGTTCGACGCGGGGAACTTGAAGCGGTGGGAGAAGGAGAAGCGGCTTCCGACTCCCCGGTGGTACCAACTGCTCGCCGAAGGCTACGAACTGACGGTCCAGGAGATCGTCCGGGCGGTGACCGCCTCCAGGCGCTGGCGCAGGGCAACCCGTCATGCTGACGGCGTTGACGGAGAGGAGGAGACAGCGGTGAAAAGGCGGAGCTTTCTCAGTGTGGCAGCACTGGCAACGGGAATCACGGCGGTGCCCGGCATCGCCGAAGCGCGGACGGGTATCAATGCGGGACTCTCCGGCTCCGATGCCGGCGACCTCGCCTATCTCGACGGGGCCTTCGAGCGTCACCGCGGCGGCTACCACGGGCGCTCACCAGTCGTCGTCCTCGACCAGATGAAGGCCGACCTCAACCTCCTGCGCGACGTACTGGGACGCCCGCACCCCGCCGGCATCCGTACCGACCTCGCGCGCACGGCGGCCGGCATCACCGGGCTGGTCGCGATCATCCAACACGACCGCGGCGACCAGCGCGACGCGCACGGCTGGTTCGCCACCGCCGAGCAGGCCGCCCGTGAATCCGGTGACAAGCAGATGCTCGCCTGGGTGCTCGCCCGCCACGCCATGGTCCCCCTGAACTACGGCGCTTCGAACGCCGCAGCCAACCTCGCCGCCCGCGCGCGGGCCGAAAGCGGCGACGCACCGACCGCCTCGGCGGCACTGGCCGCCGCCGTCACCGCCCGCGCCCTCGCCTCCGCCGGTGATCACCAGGGCGCCCTGCGAGCCGTCGCAGACGCCCGTACCATCGCCGAGCGTCTGGACGGAACCCAGGCTGCCGACACCTGGTTCGGCTACCCGATGCAGAAGCACCACGTGCACCTGAGCCAAGCCTTCACCCTCATGGGCCACACCCGCGACGCCTACGCCGAGCAGGAAGCCGCACTCGCACTCACCCATTCCCCGTCGATCATGGTCCGGGCGCTCCTGGAGATGGACGCCGCCACATGCCTGTGCTCCGACGGCGACCCCACCAGTGCCGTGGACAAGGCCGTCGACGTCTGGGAGAAGCTGCCTCCCGCGTACCGCGGCGGATTGATCCGCACCCGCGCCGAAGCCGTGCGGCAAGTCCTGCCCGGGGCGGCACATGACCGCCTCGAGGAGGCCCTGGCCACTCCGTAGTTTCCGCCGTGCCGCGCCGACCGGCTCGTCGATACTTGGAACGGTCAGCCGCTGCGGTCTCGCACCGGGACCAGGACGCCCCATTCCTCATCTGTTCCCTGTTCACCCCGCATTGGTTCCGTTCCGCCGCGATCGTGATCGCGGCGGAACGGCACAAGAAACTGCGGTCTTCTCACGCTTTCTTGCCTTCTGCACAGGAAGTCGATCGGGCCGACTTCCTGTGC
>NZ_JBHVEU010000230.1:0-14396 GCF_042802075.1 Kitasatospora sp. NPDC057518 | reverse complement strand
GTATAAGAGACAGGGCCGGGAGTCCCGTCGTCGTGCGGGACTCCCGGCCGTACGTGAGGGTGGGCGCTCCGGGCGTGGGCGCCGGCACCGGCTCAGGAGACGAAGCCGACGATGTCGGTGCCCTTCCGGCTCCGTGCGATCCGCAGCCAGCCGACGACCTCCGCGACGGCCTCGGCCACCTCGCGCTCCGGCACCGGGGCGCGGCCCTCGCGCCCGGCCCGGTCGAACCGGTCCAGCGCCTGCCCGCAGTCCCCGGCCGACCAGGTGCCGCAGGACGGCACCGCGCAGAAGGGCAGTCCGGTGGGAAGGCCGCCGCCGTACTGGAAGTCCGCGACCGAGACGGCGGTGATCCCGTACGCCTTCAGACCGTCGTCGACGACCTCCAGCCAGTTGCCCCGGAACGGGCCGAAGGAGTCGACCTCCAGGGGTTGCCCGACCAGCCAGCACAGCCGCCGGTACGCGTAGCCGTACTGGAAGGCGTGGTCCTCGTTCCCGGAGAAGGGCCCGCCGTGCACCACGGCGCGCAGCGCCTCCAGGGCGGTCGGGGCGCCCTGCGCGATCTCGTCGGCGAAGTGTTCGTCGGACCTGTCCAGGGACGGGCCGAAGTACGCGAGGGCCTCGTCGACCGCTCCGTCGTCGCCGCTGCCGACGCGGGCACGGAGCTCCGCGGGGTCGACCAGGTACGCGCGCAGGAAGGAACTCATATCAGCACGGTAGCGGGCGCAACGGACAGCCGGGTCGGCGGGTCCGGCCGCCCTCGGGCGGTGGGGTCGTACTGAATCTTCTTGCCGTAGAGGCAAGTTGACGGGGCGGCAGCGGCCTCGCCGGCTCCCCGGGTGAAGCGCGGGAGCGTCGGCGGCCCGGGCTCAGGCCGCGGCCGCGGAGTCGCGGGCGGGGACGGCGACCAGCACGAACTCCGCGCCGGCGTCGTCCCGGACCAGCGCGGTGCGGCCGAACGGCCCCGGCGCCGGACCGGTGACGACGGCGCCGCCGAGGGCGCGCAGCCGGTCGGCCGCGCGGTCGGTGTCCTCGGTCGCGAAGTGGACCAGCCAGCGTGCGCCTCCCTCCGGACCGGCGCCAAGGCCCGAGGGGTCGGAGGGGCCGATGCTGCACGCGGGCCGACTGGCCACCCGGGCGAGGGTGTGGCCAGCCCGCGGCCGGTCGTAGCTGTAGCCGACGACCCGGCGGTAGAAGGCCCGCGCGGCGTCGGGGTCGGTGGAGAGGTGCTCGTTCCAGGCGAACGCGCCGGGCTCGTCGACCAGGCCGGCGCCGTCGATGGTGCCGGCCCGCCACAGCCCGAAGCGGGCACCGAGCGGGTCGACGGCGAGCGCGGCGCGGCCCTGCTCGGGCACCTCGTACGGTTCGCGGGCGAGGCGGCCGCCGGCGGCCCGGACGGCGGCGGCGGTGCGCAGCGGGTCGGGGCAGGCGAGGAAGGTGGTCCAGGCGGGCGGGTCGCTCGGCCGGGCCCGTTCGACGGCCGCGACCTGGGCGCCGTACCGGGTGGCCACCGCCTCGGCGGGGCCGGTCGGGACGAACTCCCAGTCGAACAGCGCGCCGTAGAAGGCCTGCGCCCGTGCGGTGTCCGGCGTCGTGAGCACGACCCAGCACGGGACCCCGGGGCGGTAGTTGCCCGGCTTCGGCATGCGGTCCTCCTGGCGGGCCCGGTGTCCGGCGCCCGGCGTCCGGTGCCCGGAGCAACGGCCCCACCCGTCAGCCTCCGCGCCCGGCGGGTGCGCGGCAAGCGGGCGTCCCCGACGACGATGCCTAGGACACCCCGTGCGGCCGGAACTGGACGCTGATCCGCGGGCCCACCGGGCGGGCCGTCTTGGGGACCGCGTGCTCCCAGGTGCGCTGGCAGGAGCCGCCCATCACCACCAGGTCCCCGTGGCCGAGCGGGTGGCGGACGACGGTCGTGCCGCCGGACCGGGGCCGCAGCGCCAGGGTGCGCGGCTCGCCGACGGAGAGGATCGCCACCATGGTGTCCTCGCGGGCGCCGCGCCCGATCCGGTCGCCGTGCCAGGCCACGCTGTCCCGGCCGTCCCGGTAGTAGCAGAGTCCGAGGGTGCGGAACGGCTCGCCCAGCTCCCGGGCGTAGTGGTCGCTCAGGGCGGCCCGGGCCAGGCCGAGCGCCGGGTGCGGCGGTTCGGCGTGCGCCGGGTAGGAGGCCAGCAGGCGCGGGACGTCGACCGTCCGCTCGTACATCTCGCGGCGTTCGGCGCGCCAGGGCACGGTGGCGGCCAGCTGTTCGAACAGCTCGTCGGCCCCGTGCAACCAGCCCGGGAGCAGGTCCAGCCAGGCGCCGTCGCCGAGCGGCTGCCGTCGCAGGCCGTCGAGCGGGCCGAGGCGGACGCCGCCGCGGTCGGTGTCGTCGAACAGCGAGGGCTGGAGGTGGACGGTGCCGTGCATGGGGTCAGCGTACGCCCTTGTTCGAACAGGTGCTCGAATATTGCGCCCAGGGCATGGGTATACCGAGCGATGCACGGTGATATTCAGTTAATGCCTTCGATTTGCAGGCCAAATCGGGAGTGTGGCAACCTAATCGCAGACATTGAAGAGTTTTGACATCGGAAAGCGAAGGATCATGTCGGACGGCGCCCGCGTCATCGTCGGAGTCAGCGGCTCCCTGCACAGCCTGACCGCCCTGCACCGGGCGGCCGAGGAGGCCCGGGTCCGGCAGGCGGTGCTGGTGCCGGTGCTGGCCTGGACGCCGGTCGGCGGCGAGCGCAACTACCGGGCCCGGCCGTGCCCGCCGCTGCTGCGCGCCTGGCAGGAACTCGCCGAGGCGCGGATGGCGAGCGCGCTGGAGCAGGCCTTCGGCGGTCTGCCGATCGGCGTGCCGGTGCGGCCGCTGGTCGTGCGCGGCGATGCCGCCACGGTGCTGACCGGGCTCGCCGACCGTCCGGGCGACCTGCTGGTGGTCAGCACCGGCGAGCAGGGCGGCCTGCGGGTCAGGCTGCGCGGGCTGACGCGCCGCTCGGTCACCCGGCAGTGCCTGGCCCGGGCCCGGTGCGGGGTGCTCGCCGTTCCGCCGTCCACGCTGCACGAGGACCTGCGCGCGCTGCACCGCGGCATCGACCTGCGGGAGCTCGCGGCGGCCTGACGATCCATCAACTCCGGTGCGTGGTGCGGCCGTCGACCACCGTGCGGGTGGGGCGAAGGTCGCGCAGCGCGTCCACCGGGCAGTCCAGCGGATCGACCGGCCACACCGTGAGGTCGGCGAACGCCCCCGGCCGCAGGCTGCCGCGCGCCGCGCTCTCGCCGGTCAGCCGGGCCGCGTTCACGGTGTGCAGGGCGACCGCCTCGGCCCGGCCGATCGCGTGCTCCGGGCCGACCACCCCGGCCGTGGTGCCCCGGGTGGTCATGCCCCAGACCGACACCATCGCGCCGTACGGGCCGACCGGGAAGTCCGAGCCCCCGGTGATCAGCGCGCCCTCGTCCAGCCACTCGCGCAGCGGGAAGAGCGCGGCGGTGCGCTCCTCGCCCCAGGCCCGCTGCTGGGTGGGCGCGCCGTCGTGCAGCAGCGGGTGCTGGACCGTCACCGGGATGCCGAGGGCGATCGCCCGGGCCCGCTGTTCGGGGCGGGCCAGGCCGCCGTGCTCGACCACCAGGGTGCCGGGCGGTAGGCCGGGGCGGCGCGCGGCCACCTGCTCGAAGACGTCCAGCAGCACCCGCAGCCCGCGGTCGCCCCAGGCGTGCACGCCGACCCGCCAGCCCCGCCCGACCACCCGGTCCACCGCCGCGAGCAGCTCGGCCGGCTCCCAGAGCAGCCGGCCGTGGTAGCACGGCTGCCCCCGGTAGGGCTCCTCCACGGCGCCCGCCTCGAAACCGCCGTCGATGCCGAACTTGACGCCCCACAGGCTCAGTCGGCCGTCGTCCCGGCCGGCGGAGCGCCAGGCGTCCATCCGCTCCAGCAGCGCGTCCACCTGCTCCGGCGTGCGGGCGGCGAAGCCGGAGACCAGCGCCCGGACCCGGACGGCCAGGGCGCCCCCGGCCCGCGCGGCGTCCAGCACCTCCAGGTCCTCGACCGGGACCAGGCAGTCGCGGACGGTGCCGATGCCGGTGGCGGCGAAGTCGGCGGAGGCGGCGCGCAGGCCCTCGATCCGCTCCGCGAGGGTGGGGCGCGGCAGCACCCGTTCGACCGGCTCGACCGCCCGGTCGACCAGCCGGCCGGTGAGCCGCCCGTGCCCGTCGCGCTCGATCACGCCGCCGTGCGGTGCCTCGGTGGCCTCGGTGATCCCGGCCAGCCGCAGCGCGGCCGAGTTGAGCACCATGTTGTACGCGCCGCGGCGCACCAGCACCGGGTGGTCCGCGGTGGCCGCGTCCAACTCCCCGGTGGTGGGCATCCGTTGCTCGGCCAGCAGCACCTCCTGCCAGTTGACCGTGGTCTGGATCCACTCCCCGGCGGGGGTGCGGGCGGCGCGCTCGCGGATCAGGGCGAGGAACCCGGCCAGGTCGTGGGCCCGGTGGACGGGCACGCCGTGGACGCTGTGCCCGGCCATGACCAGATGGGTGTGGGTGTCGTCGAAGGCGGGCAGCACCGTCGAGCCCGGGGCGTCCACCACCTCGGTGGCCGGGCCGACCAGGGCGTCCAGGCCGTCGGGCGCGGGGGACAGGGCGGTGATCCGGCCGCCGGTGACGGCGACCGCCCGGCGGGGCGGCTCGCCGGGCACCAGGGTGTGCACGGCGGCGGCCCGGATCAGCAGGTCGGCGGGGACGGGGGCGGGGTCGGTCATTGCGGCTCCTGGATCGCCGGACGCACCGGGGGGCGGGACAGCCCGGTGACCTTCTCGACGTACCGAAGACTGGGCTCGGCGAGCAGTCCGTGCAACTCGGTGAACACCGCGCGGGCCGGCACCGCGTTCCAGCCGGCGGGCAGCAGCTGCGCGGGCAGCCCCGGGTCCAGGTACGGCAGGCGGCGCCACTGGGTGAGCATCGGCACGTAGGCGCGGAACGCCTCGGCCGGGTCGACCGGCGACCGGTCGCGCCGCTTCTCGGCGGCCGGGTGCCAGGCGTCGGCGAAGGCCGCGTACTGCGCCTCGATCGCCGGGAGGTCCCACCAACTCGCCACCGCAGTCCGGAGATCGGCGAAGCCGGCGTACTCGGCGGAGAGGAACAGGTGGACGTAGGCGCTCAGCCCGAGCCGGTCCAGCAGCCGGCGGGCGTCCGGCAGCAGCCGGGCGGGCGCCAGCCAGACCCCCGGGGCGGCGTTGCCGAAGCCGAGCCAGCTCAGCCGGGAGCGCAGCTGGTGGCGGTGGGCGCGGGCGGACTCGGGCACCGAGAAGACCGCCACCACCCAGCCGTCGGCGAGCGCGGCGGGCTCCAGGCTGTGGAAGATCCGCCGGTCGCCCTCCTCGAAGACCGGCTCCACCGCCGGGGCGAGCCGGTAGCCGGTTCCGCCGCGGCGCTCCTGGAGCAGGGTGCCGGCCTTCTTCAGCCGGGACGTCGCCGAGCGGACGGCCGGGCCGTCGACGTCCAGCTCGGCCAGCAGGGCGATCAGGTCGGCGATGGATATCCAGCCGCCGAGGCGGCGGACGAACTCGCCGTAGACGGTGTTGATCAGGGAGCTCGGCCGGGGTGCGTTCTCGGACATGCGCGGGCCCTCCTCCCCGGCGACTGGTGGCGATCATAACGAGGGTGCGGGACATCGGAAGGGTCTTGCCGATCTTTGCCGGATGCGCCGATCCGGCGGGAAGCGCACGGAACACCTGCTACGGGTGACGCCTCCTGCGCGTACCGCTACCGCCCGCTACGCGTAGGCGCCGGAGAGCAGGGTCCCGGCCCCGGGGGCGAAGGCGGGCAGGCCGAGGGCCCGCAGCAGCTGGTGGGTGGTGCAGACGGCGGCCGAGACCACGGGCTTGCCGAGCTGCTGCTCGGCCTCCTCGACGGCGGACAGCGAGGGCAGCTGTACGCAGGCCGAGAGCACCACGGCGTCCGCCCCGGCGTGGGCGAGCCCGCGGGCGATCGCGGGCAGCCGGGCCGGGTCGTGGGCGGCCACGTCGAGGTTGTCGGCGATCTCCAGGGCGGCGTGGTCGAGCACCTCGATGCCCTCCGCGGCGAGGTACTCGACCACCGTCCGGGCCAGCGGCCGCAGGTACGGGGTGACCATCGCGACCTTGGCGGCCCCGAGTTCGTGCAGCCCGGCGACCAGGGCGCCGGCGCTGGTGACCACGGGCGCGGGGGCGCCGTTCTGGATGGTGCGCAGGTGCAGCCGCCGCTCGGCCTCGCGGTGGTAGCCGTGGCCGGTGGCCATCACCGCGACCAGGCAGGCGTAGCCGAGCACGTCCACCCGGGCGTCCGAGAGCTCGGCGGCGCAGCGGTCGGACTCGGCGTCCATGGCGCGCAGTTGCTCGGGGGTGACCCTGGTCATCCGCATCCGGCTGGAGTGGAAGGTGAACCGCTCGGGGGCGACCGCCTCGCGGGCCCGCAGCAGGGCGGGGACCTCGGTCTCCATGGTGACGTTGGAACTCGGGACGATCTGGCCGATCCGGTAGGTGGTCATCGGGCGGACGGTCCTTTCCGGTCGGGGCTGGTCAGCGGGCGTCGACCACGGGGTTGGCGAGCGTGCCGATCCGCTCGATGGTGGCCTCGACGAGGTCGCCGGGCTGGAGGAATCGCGGGGGCACCATCCCGGCGCCGACGCCGGAGGGGGAGCCGGTGGCGATCACGTCGCCCGGTTCCAGGGTGACGCCGGAGGAGATGTCGGCGATCAGCCGGGCGACGCCGAACAGCATGTGGCGGGTGTTGGAGTCCTGCCGCGGCTCGCCGTTGACCTTCAGCGAGAGGTCGAGCCGCTGCGGGTCGGGGATCTCGTCGGCGGTCACCACGACCGGGCCGAAGGGGGCGTAGCCGTCCTGGCCCTTGGAGAAGAACCACTGGCCGGAGCGGCGCTGGTCGCGGGCGCTGATGTCGTTGACGATGCTGTAGCCGAACACGTGCCGCAGCGCGTCCGCCTCGGCCACCCGGAAGGCGGGCGCGCCGATCACCACGGCGAGTTCGCACTCCCAGTCGAGCTGCTTGGTGAGGTCGGCGTTGTGCGGGATGGGCCCGCCCGGGCCGGTGACGGCGGTCGAGGGCTTGCCGAACAGCACCGGGCGGTCGGGGAGTTCGCGGTCGGTGTCCAGGGTGCGGTGCGACTCGGCCACGTGCTCCACGTAGTTGAGGCCGACGCCGACGATCTTGCCGGGGCGCAGCGGCGCGCACAGCGAGACCTCGGCGAGCGGCCTGGTGGCCGGGGAGCCGGCGAGCAGCTCGCGGACGACGGCCAGGGCCGGTTCCCCGGCGCGGATCAACCCGAGGAGGTCGGGCGGGAGTCGAACACCGGCGGCGGAGGCCAGGGCGGTCAGGTCGGCGACCCGGTCGCCGTCGAGCCGGGCGCCGAGGCGCGGGGCGGCTGCGGCTTCGGCGGTGGCAGCGAGGTCGGCGATTCGGAAGGTCAACAGGTGCATGGCGGTGGGGCTCCTGGTCAGGCGGTGGTGGTGGGCTGCTGCCCGTCCGGGTGGGCCTCTTCGCGGTGGAGGCCGAGCGAGTGCATCACCGGGAAGTCGTTGAAGGAGAACAGGCAGGCGTCCTCGCCCTGGTCGAGGTTCGCGTGCTCGTGCCAGGCCCAGGACGGGACGACGAAGACGTCCCCCCGCTGCCACTCGAAGCGGTGGCCGGCGATCACCGAGACGCCCCGCCCCTTGGCCGCGGTGTACACCACCGAGCCGGTGTGCCGGTGGGCGCGGGTGGCCTGGCCCGGTCGCAGCAGTTGCAGGTGGGCGGACATGGTCGGCATCACCGGGCCGCCGGTGACCGGGTTGGTGTACTCCATGACCACGCCGTCGAAGGGCGATCCCTCGGTGGCGCGGGCGAGTCGGCAGAGCGCGTGGTAGCTGGGCTCCCAGGGCCAGCCGAACAGCGGCGAGTAGGGGCGGGTCCACTTCTCGACGCCGTACGGCAGCAGGTTGCCGCCGTAGCTGAGCAGCGAGGAGTCGGTGACCGGCCCGGGCCGCTGGTACAGCTCCGGGTGGACCTCGTAGAAGTTGGCGTCGAGGGTGTTGACCAGCGGGATGTCCAGGCCGTCCTGCCAGATCACCGGGGCGTCGTCGGCCTCGTTGCCGTGCTCGTGCCAGGTGTTGTTCGGGGTGATCGCGAAGTCGCGCGGGCCGACCTTGAGCTTCTGCCCGTCCACGACGGTCCAGGCGCCGGTGCCCTCGTGGACGAAGCGCAGTGCGGAGGCCTGGTGGCGGTGCGCCGTCATCGCCTCGCCGGGGCCCATGATCTGCAGCCCGGTGTACAACAGGCCTACGGCGGCGCTCAGTTCGCGGCGGCCGGGGTTCACCAGCATCACCACCCGGCGCCCGGCGTCGTCGGCCTTCACCAGGGGCAGGGCCTTGTGCACCAGTGGGCGGAGGTCGGCGTAGCGCCAGAGCACGGGGACGGACCTCGGCTGCGGGTACCAGGGCTCGATCTCGTTGGCGACCGTCCACAGGGCGCCGGCCTGGTACTTGGCCAACTCCTCGTAGTAGGCGAGCAGTTCCGGGCTCTCGGTGACCCTGGCCCGGCCGATCCGGTCGTCGTCGTGACCGTCGTGACCGTCGTGACCGTCGTGACCGGCATGGCTTCCGCGACCGTCGTGACCGTCGTGACCGGGGGTGCGTTCGGGGCTGGTCATGCCTCCTCCTCGGGGAACACCAGCGGCCGCAGCGGGCGGTTGTCCACGTGCAGCCGGAAGACGTCGAAGCGGTTGTAGTGGCCGACGATGTCGTGCATCTGCCGGGGCTGGACGCAGCGGCCGAGGTCGATCTCGGCGTAGACGATGCCCTCCTCGTCCACCAGCGGTTCGGTGACGGCGCGGCCGTCCGGGCCGAAGATCCCGGACAGGGCGCTGTGCGGGCGGGCGAGCTGCTTGCGGAGCCGCGGGTCGTCCCCGGCGATCAGGTCCACGATCTCGGGGGAGACGGTGGAGCAGGAGACGACCGAGAACACCTTGCCCTCGAAGCAGTGCGCGGCGGTGCGCAGGGCGATGGAGTCCGCCATGTCGTAGTCCTCGGGGCCCACCGGCAGCGCGATGTAGCAGGCGGCGTGGACGAGTTCGCCCTGGGCCAGCAGCGTGAAGCGGGCCAGCGGGTTGGTGTTCTCGCCGCAGGCCAGCGCGCCGAGCGGGCCGACGGCGGTGGGGTGCACCGTGAGGGTGCTGCCGTCGCCCTGCCCCCAGGTCAGCTTCTCGGCCCAGGTCGGCACCAGCTTGCGGTGCACGCCGAGCAGTTCGCCGTCCGCGCCGATGATCAGCAGGGTGTTGTACAGCGGTCCGAGGCCGGGCCGGCCGCGTTCGTTGACCCCGATCACCAGCACCACGCCGGCCTGCCGGGCGGCGGCCCGCAGGGTGTCGACGTACGGGCCGGGGACGTCCACGGCGGACCGGTACAGCCGGTCGTACCAGGGCGAGCCCTGCACCGGGTTCATCGTCCAGTTCCAGTACGGGTAGCCGGGCACGAAGACCTCGGGGAAGACCACCAGTTCGGCGCCGTGCCCGGCCGCCTCGTGGATCAGCGCGACGGCCTTGTCGACGGTGGCGGCCGGGTCCAGGTAGACCGGGGCGGCCTGGACGGCGGCGGCGGTGAAGCGGGGCAGGTCGGGCATGGTTCCTCGTCCCTCCTCGGGGGCTGCGGTGGGGAACGCGACGGCTTCTCGAGGGGCTCGGGGGCCGCTCACGGAAGGTCCGGTGACCAGCGGCGGTGGACGGGCGGGGGCGGCTCGCGCAGCAGGTGCAGGCGCGGGGCGACCCGGTCGGCGTTCGGCCCGGGCGGCCTCCGGCTGCCGGCCCGCCAGGGTTCGGGCCAGCGGGCGCCCGGCCCGGTGTGGTTCCGCTCGGCGGCGGCGTGCAGCGTCCAGAGCGGGTCGTACAGGTGGGCGCGGCCGACCGCGACCAGGTCGGCCCGGCCGGCCAGCAGGACGGAGTCCGCGTCGTCGAACCCGGAGATGGCGCCGACCGCGATGGTCGGCAGGCCGGTGGCGGCGCGGACCAGTTCGGCGAACGGCGTCTGGTAGCCGCGCCCGTACGGCGGCCGCTGGTGCGCCACCACCTCGCCGGTGGAGACGTCCAGCGCGTCCGCCCCGGCCCCGGCGAGCGCGCGGCCGATCGCCACGGCCTCCTCCTCGGTGGTGCCGCCGGGCGCCCAGTCGCAAGCCGAGATCCGCACCAGCAGCGGCCGCCCGGCCGGCCAGACGGCGCGCACCGCCGTCAGCACCTCCAGTGGCAGCCGCAGCCGGTGGGCGAGCGGACCGCCGTAGCGGTCGGTGCGGCGGTTGGTGAGCGGGGAGAGGAAGGAGGAGAGCAGGTGGCCGTGGCCGAACTGGAGCTCCAGCACGTCGAAGCCGGCCCGGGCGGCCCGCTCGGCGGCGGCCGCGAAGTCCGCGGTGACGGCGGTCAGTTGGATGTCGTTCGCCTCGTGCGGCACCGGGCTGCCGGTGTCCCAGGGGAGGGCCGAGGGGGCGATCAGCGGCCAGCCCTCGGCGAGCGGGCGCCCGACGCCGTCCGGTCCGGGGACGGCGGTCGCGCCCCGGCGGCCGGCGTGGGTGAGCTGGATGCCGAGCGGGGTGTCGCTCACCGCCCGTACGGCGTCGACGAGTCGGCGCCAGGCGGCCTCCTGGTGGTCGGCCCACAGGCCCGGGCAGCGGTCGGTGGCCCGGCCCTCGGGGCTGACCGCGGTCATCCCGGCGATCACCAGCCCCGCGCCGCCGAGCGCGTGGCCGGTCAGTTGGGCGCGGTCGAAGCCGCTGGGCAGCGCGTCGGGAGAGGTGAAGGTGGCGAGCGGGGGCACCACGACGCGGTTGCGCAGTTCCAGCGCGCCCAGTTTCAGCGGCCGGAACATCGGCGGCACCCCGGGCGAGCCGCCGAAGGCGGTGTCCACGGCGTCCACGAAGGCGGGGTCGCGGGCCCGCAGGTTGCCGTAGGTGACCCGCCGGCTGCGGGTGAGCAGGTTGAAGGCGAACCGGTCGATCCCCTGCCCGGTGCGCCGCCCGATGGTCTCGAACCATTCCAGGCTGGCCTGCGCAGCGCGCTGGGTGGACTCCACCACCGGGCGCCGCTCGGCCTCGTACCCGGCCAACGCCGCGTCCAGGGTGGGCTGTTCGCTCAGCGCGGCGGCCAGGGCGAGGGCGTCCTCCAGGGCGAGCTTGGTGCCGGAGCCGATCGAGAAGTGCGCGGAGTGCGCGGCGTCGCCGAGCAGGACCACGTTGCGGTGGCGCCAGCTCGCGTTCCGGACCGTGGTGAAGCGGATCCAGCGGGAGGCGTTGGGGATCAGCCGGTGGCCGTCCAGGTGCCCGGCGAGCAGCTCGGCGCAGCGCCGCACGCTCGCCAGGTCGCTCTCGCCGCGCGCCGACTCCCGTGCGGCGAAGGCCTCGAAGCCGGCGCGGTGCCAGGCGTCCGCGGCCGCCTCGACGATGAAGGTCGAGCGGGTGGCGCTGTACGGGTAGGCGTGCACCTGGAGGACGCCGAAGTCGTACCGCTCGACGATGAAGGTGAAGGCCTCGAAGACCTTGTCGGTGGCGAGCCACATGTAGCGGCAGTGGCGGTCGTCCAGGTCGGGGCGGAAGCTCTCGGGGTGGGCGGCCCGGGTGCCGGAGCGGATTCCGTCGGCGGCCACCACCAGGTCGTACTCGGCGGCCAGTCGGTCGACGGGCGGGGCCGGGGTGCGGTAGCGCACGTCCACCGCCAGCTCGGCGCAGCGCTGTCGGAGGACGGCGCGCAGCCGGTTGCGGTCCAGGGCGGCGAAGCCGTGGCCGCCGCTGGTGCGGACCTCGCCCGCGTAGCGGATGTCGATGTCGCTCCAGCGGGCGAACTCGGCGCTGATCGCGGCGAAGACGAGCGGGTCGGCCCGGGCGATGCCGTCCAGGGTCTCGTCGGAGAAGACCACGCCGAAGCCGAACTCGTCGTCCCGGCCGTCCCGTTCGAAGACGGTGATGTCCCGGTCGGGTGCCAGCTGCTTGGCCAGGGCGGCGAAGTAGAGCCCGCCGGGGCCGGCGCCGATCACCGCGATCCGGCGCACCGCCCGCGGAGCCGCGTCCGGTCGGCCCGCGCGGTCCGGTGCCGTGCTCATGCGAGCACCTCGGGCCGCTGCGGCCCCGCCTCGGCCAGCGTGCGGCGGACCTGCGCGGGCCACGGCTGGGAGCCCCCGTCCTGCGGCGCGGCGTGCACCACCGACATCCGCCCGCTCGCGGCCAGTCCGTGCGGGCCGTGCACCTCGAAGGCGTAGTGCAGGGAGGAGCCGCCGACCCGGACCACCCGCAGTTCGGTGCGGACGAGGTCGCCGAACCAGAGCCGCTCGCGGTAGTCGGCCTCGAAGTGCACCCGGGGTATCCGCCCGAACAGCTCGGCGAGCCCGAGCCGGCGCAGCAGGGCCGCCTCCGCCGCCTCGGCCCAGCGCTGCACGGCGGAGAAGTGGTAGTGCCCGGCGGCGTCGGTGTCGGACCACTCCACCCGGCGCTCGACGGTGACGCTGGCCGGGGTCAGCGCGGCCCGTCGGCGCAGCTCGGCGCGGTGCAGCTTGCCGGTCGCGGTGCGCGGCAGCTCGGGCACGAACTCGACCGCCCGCGGGTACTTGTAGGGCGCGATGGCGCGCTTGACGTGCTCTTGGAGCGCGCGGGCCGTCTCCGGCCTGGCCGGTACGCCCGCGCGCAGCACCACGTACGCCTTGACCACCGCGCCGCGCCGCTCGTCCGGCGCGCCGACCACCGCGCAGTCGGCCACGTCGGGGTGGGCGGCGAGCGCCTGTTCCACCTCGGGCCCGGCGATGTTGTAGCCGGAGGAGACGATCATGTCGTCGTTGCGGGCCCGGAACCAGAAGTAGCCGTCGCGGTCCCGGACGTAGGTGTCACCGGTGAGGTTCCAGCCGCCGCGGACGTAGTCCAGCTGGCGCTCGTCGTCCAGGTAGCGGCAGCCGGTCGGGCCCTTGACGGCGAGCATCCCGGGCTCGCCGTCCGGCACCGGGCGGCCCTGCCCGTCCAGGACCGCGGCCCGGAAGCCGGGGACGGGCCGGCCGGTGGAGCCGGGGCGGATGTCCCGGCCGGCGGCCGAGACGAACACGTGCAGCAGCTCGGTGGCGCCGATGCCGTCGATCAGCCGCTGTCCGGTGGCCGTGTGGAAGGCCTGCCAGACGGCGGCGGGCAGCGGCTCGCCCGCCGAGACGCAGTGCCGCACCCCGGCCAGCCGGTCGGCCAGCCCGGCGGCCAGGATCGCCCGGTAGGCGGTCGGCGCGGTGAACAGGACGCTCACCCGGTGCCGGCGGACCTGTTCGGCGAGCTGCTCGGGGGTGGCCTGCTCCAGCAGCAGGCCGGCGGCGCCCGCCCGCAGCGGGAAGACCAGCAGGCCGCCGAGGCCGAAGGTGAAGCCGAGCGGCGGGGTGCCGGTGAAGAGGTCCTCGGGGGTGGGGTGGAGCAGGTGGCGGGAGAAGGTGTCGGCGATGGCGAGCACGTCGCGGTGGAAGTGCAGGGTGGCCTTGGGGCGGCCGGTGGTGCCGGAGGTGAAGGCGATCAGCGCGACGTCGTCGGCGGCGGTCGGGACGGCGGGGAAGCCGGCGGGCTTGGCGGCGCAGCGGGCGGTGAGGTCCTCGGGGCCGGGGCCACCGTAGGGGAGAACCCGCAGCCCGGGAGTCCGGGCCCGGTCCAGCTCGTCCAGGAAGCGGTGGTCGCACAGGGCGAGGGCGGGCCGGGCGATGCCGGTGAGCTCGGTCAGCTCGGCGGCGCGCAGCAGTGGCATGGTGGTGACGGCCACCCCGCCGGCCTTCAGGACGCCGAGCCAACAGGCTGCCAGCCAGGGGGTGTTGGGGCCGCGCAGCAGGACCCGGTTACCGGGGACGAGGCCGAGGTCCTCGGTCAGCAGGCGGGCGATCCGGTCGGTGTGGCCGCGCAGTTCGCCGTAGGTCCAGCTCCCGGTGGGGGTGAGCAGGCAGCGGCGGTCCGGGCCGAGGCGTTCGATGGTGTCGTCGAGTAGGGCGGCGGCGCAGTTCAGGCGGTCGGGGTAGGCCAACTCCGGGAGTTCGAAGAGGAGTTCGGGCCACTGCTCGAAGGGCGGGAGGTGGTCTCGACAGAACGTGTCCACGTGCGCCGAGGGTGAGAGCTCCATGGGCGGGCACCTCGTTGTGCGAGCGGGGAGTGAGGCCCAGTATGGCGCTTCGGTGACGCCAGTCAAGAGAGCGATACACGCATTCGGGCGACGGCCCTGGTGGCGCTCCCCCCGGCGCCTCCGGTGCTCCCTGGCTCCTGGTCCCCGTTGTCGCCCGGCTCCCCGCCGGGCTCCCCGCTCGGGTCCGCGGTCCGGGACGGCCGGCAGCCGGC
The DNA here is from genome assembly GCF_042802075.1 of Kitasatospora sp. NPDC057518. Lineage (NCBI taxonomy): Bacteria > Bacillati > Actinomycetota > Actinomycetes > Kitasatosporales > Streptomycetaceae > Kitasatospora > Kitasatospora sp. NPDC057518. The sequence continues at coordinate 80 of NZ_JBHVEU010000230.1, read as the reverse complement.
GGTCCCGGACCGCCTCGACAGGACCGGACCGTCAGCTGCTCGCGCCGTCCGCGGCGGCATCGGGCGTGCGGCCCACCTGC
>NZ_JBHVEU010000229.1:0-14560 GCF_042802075.1 Kitasatospora sp. NPDC057518 | reverse complement strand
GACAGGGTGCGCGAGGTGCCGGGCGAGGGTCCGGGCGTGGGGTCAGGTCGCGTCGGCGGCGAGCCGGGGTTCGGCGGGGGCGGCGGGGGCGTCCTGGTCGGGCCAGCGGATCCGGGTGGCGCAGAGCGAGACGACGGCCGCCGAGGCGGCGACGGCGGCCATGCCCCAGAGCAGGCTGGTGGCGCCGGCGATGAAGCCGATCACGGCGGGGCCGGCCAGCAGGCCGGTGGTGCCCATGGCGGCGACCAGGGAGAGCGCGTCGGGGCCCTGCCGGGCGGCGGCGACGTAGACGCACGGGGTCACCGCGGCCACGCCGAGGCCGACGCAGGCGAACCCGAGCAGGGTCGGGACGACACCGCCGACCGCCAGGGCGAGGGCCAGTCCGAGGCCGGCCAGCAGGCTGCCGGTGCGCACGATCCGGCCGTCGCCGAAGCGGGTGCGCCAGCCGTCCGCGAAGATCCGGGCGCAGACCATCATCACCGAGACCACCGCGATGCCCATCGGGGCGAGTCCGGCGCCGGCCTGCACGTAGTCCTTGAGGTAGAGCGCCGACCAGTCGTTCATGGCGCCCTCGGTGACGGTGCCGAACACCATCGCCAGGCCCATCCAGAGGGTCACGACGGTCGGCAGCACGAAGCCGCGGCGCTCCTTCCGCTCCTCCGGCTCGGCGGCCGCGGCCGGGCCGTCCGTCAGCAGACCCGGCCGGGCGGCCATGACCAGCGCCGCGAGCAGCGCGGCGGCCACGCCGAAGTGCGCCGCCAGGGTGCCGGTGACGGAGGTGACGCCCGAGGCCAGCAGGGCGGCGAGCAGCGAGCCGGCGCTGAAGGTGGCGTGCAGCCGGGACATCGTGGTCCGCTCGAAGCGGGCCTCCAGCGCGGCGCCCTGCGCGTTCATCGCGACGTTCAGGGCGCCGACCGCGACGCCGTCGAAGAACAGCACCAGCAGCGTCACCGGGTAGTTCGGCACCACCGACAGCGCGAGCAGGACGACGCCGAGGGCGAGCGCGGACAGCACCGAGAGCAGGCGGGAGCCGAGCCGCCGCATCAGCACCGCGACCAGGGGGAAGGACACCGCCGCGCCGACCCCGCAGGTCATCAGCAGCAGGCCGATCTGGGCCTCGCCCAGGTCGAGCCTGGCCTTGAGCGCGGGCACCCGGGAGACCCAGGTCGCGTACTGGAATCCGAGGACGAAGAACAGTGCGCCGATGGCCACTTGGGACCGGCGGAAGTCGTCGCGAACGGGGGACATCGGTATCAGCCCACTTCGGCTCTGGAGTGCGGCCCGGGGGTCGGGTCGGTGGGGTGCGGCAGCGGCCGGGACGGGACGGGGTCCAGCGGCATCGCCATGTAGACCGCCCGGGTGCCGTAGCTCTCGGGCAGGTCGATCTCGGGCCGGGCGCGGTAGCCCAGCGTGGTCCACAGCACGTGCGAGCCGCGGACGGCGACCAGCGAGACGCTCCGGTAGCCGGCCGTCCGGGCGGTCTCCTCCAGGTGCCGCAGCATCCGCAGGGACAGGCCCCGGCCGCGCAGCTCCTCGGCGACGACCAGGTCGTGCGCGTGCATGTTGGTCGGCCGCTCGCCCGCGCCCGCGCCGTGTCCGTCCTCGCTGCGGGCGAGGTCCGGGCAGCGGAACAGCGGGTACGGCAGGGCGAGCAGGTACCCGCCCACGCTTCCCGCTCCGTCCTGGCCGCCCGGGTGCTCCAGCACGAAGCAGGTGTCCGGCGAGGCGCGGTGCCGGGACCGGAGCGCCTCGCGCCCCTCGGACAGGCCGCTGGCGGCGTAGGCGCGCTCCTCCAGCGCGACCACGGCGTCCCAGTCCTCCTCCCGGAGCAGCCGGATGCGCAGGTCGGTCGGAGCGTCGACGAGGGCGTCGGTCATGCGGTGCCTCCGTGGTGGTCCCGGCCGTCGCCGCCACCGATGCAGGTGTACGGCAGCGGCGCGAAGCCGTTGAACCCGCGGGTGGCGTAGGCCGTGGCGTACGCGCCGCAGGAGTGGATCCAGACCGGGTCGCCGGAGCGGACCGCGCGCGGGACGCGCACCCGGCCGCCGTCCTGGGCGTACGCGTCGTCGCTGTCGCAGGTCGGGCCGGCCACCACGGCGTTGACGAACTGGCCGCCCGGGTGGGCGGGGAACTCCAGCCGGTACTGGAGCTGGTCCATCTCGTACAGGCCGTTGAACTTGCCGCAGCTGAGGTAGAGCCAGTCCTCCCGGGTGCCGTCGAGGCGGTGGCGGGAGGTGAGCCGGGAGACGTGGGCGCGGATCGCGCCGTGGTCGGCGACCAGGTGGCGCCCGGGCTCCAGCAGGAACTCCAGCGGCCCGGCGTTGACGGCGCGCAGCCGTTCCATGCCCTCGCGGATCACCACGAACATCTTGTCCAGCGGCGGGTCGAGCGGGCGCCCGCCCCGGTCGAGGACGCCGAGGGCGGGCAGGCCGCCGCCGAGGTTGATCCGGGTCGGCGTGATCCCGCGCCAGTTGAGCGCCTCCAGCACGGCGGCCAGCGCGTCCACGGCGGCGGTCCAGGCCTCGGCGGTCATCTGCTGCGAGCCGACGTGCACCGACAGGCCGGACGGCACCAGCCCGGCGGTCCGGGCGGCGTCGAGCACCCGCACGGCGTCCTCGGGCGAGCAGCCGAACTTGTGGCTCAGGCCCCACAGGGCGCCTTCGCCGGTGGTCGCGATCCGGCAGAACACCCGGGCGCCGGGGGCGTGTTCGGCGATCGCCGCGACGTCCTCCAGGCTGTCGGTGGCGAAGTCCCGCACGCCCAGCCGGTAGGCCTCGGCGATGTTGCGGTCCGACTTGATGGTGTTGCCGTAGTGGATCAGCTCGGGCGGCACGCCGGTGCGCAGCGCCTGGGCGATCTCCTGCGGGCTCGCCGCGTCGAAGCCGGAGCCGAGCGCGGCGAGGTGCTCCATCACCTCGTCCACCGGGCAGGCCTTCATGGCGAACCGGACGGCCACGCCGGGCAGTTCGGCGCGGAGCGCGGCGTACTGGCGGCCGATGCCGTCGAGGTCGTAGATGATCCGGTCGTCGGTGCCGTCGGCGAGTGCGGCGCGCAGCGCGCCGCGGTCGTGTTCGTCGGCGCGGGGTGGTTCGGTGTGCAGCACGGAGACGGACGGGGCGCGGTGGGCGGGCGGGTGGCCGGCGGCTCGGGCGGTGGCGTGGCCGGCGGCCGTACTGGTCTTGCTGGTGGTCTGGCGTATCACGGTGAGCTCCCCGTCCGGCTAGCGCGGCGACCGGTCGGCGGGGGTGGCCTTGGCCGCCCGCACCAGCGGGCCCCACGCGTCGATCAGCGCTGCGAAGTCCTCGATGTCCGCCTGCGCCTCGTCGAGCAGGCGCGCCCGCAGGGGCGCCAACCGGTCCGCGAAGTCGGCGTACTTCCCGCCGAGCCGCCGGTAGCAGCGGTCGAGTTCGGCGAGCCTGCGGTGGTTCTCCGCGCGGTCCGTCGCGGCGCTGCGACGGGCGGAGTCGGCGATCGCCTCGGGGCGGACGCGGTGCTGCTCGTCCAGCAGGGCGCCGCCGGCGGTCTCCATGTCGGAGTAGACCGGGTAGAGGTAGAGCATGGAGAGCAGGAACTTGGCGTAGCGCAGCTGGTAGGCGGTGAAGCCGGGGCCGGTGCGGCGTTCCGGGGTGTAGTAGTTGACGATGTGGCGGTTGTGGGTGACGCCCGGCAGGGTCGCGTCACGCACCAGGTGGTGCAGGAAGTAGTCGCTGCCGATGGTGTCGGTGGCGGGCGGCAGCGGCACCCGTTCGTACACCTCGTGGTGGAGGCCGATGTTGCACATGTCGATGTGCCAGATGTCGGGCAGGTCGAGCACCGCGCGGTCGGCGGTGAACGGCTCGCTGCCGCCGCCGGTGAAGGAGTCGGCGACGAGTTCGCGCTTCTCCTGCTCGCTCGCCCCGGTGGGCGCCCAGAGCGCGACCACGTCGTGGTAGACCTCGGGGTCGAGTTCGCGGATCTCGCCGATGTCGACGGAGAGTTCGCCGACGAAGGAGGCGCCGACCAGCGCGACCGGCTTGTCCGCGTGCGCCGGGTCGAGGTGGTTCTCGGTGACGGCGGCGGCCGCGTCGGCGGCCTTCAGGCCGAGCGTGGCCAGCTCGTGCTCGATCGGGAACACCGGTTCGCCGTCGAGCAGTTGGTAGCTGCTGTCGGAGTCGCGGCGGTGCACCGACGCGCAGCCGAGCGCGGCGGCCAGCAGGAACGCCCGGTTGGTGCAGGCGCCGTAGGAGAGGGCGTCGGGCAGCATCAGGCGCAGCAGCCGGTCCGGGTCGGCCGCGCCGGAGCGCTCGACCGCCTCGCGCAGGAAGGCGCGTTGGGCGTCCTCGTCCAGGTGGTGGACGACCACGCCCTCGACGGCCGGCAGGGCGGCGAGGGCCTCGGCGTGCCGGGCGCGGGTCGCGGGGTCGGCGGAGTCCAGCACGAGCAGGTGCACCCGGACGCCGAACCGCCGTACGGCGTGGGCGGCTTCGGCTCCGATCGCGGTGATGGTGTCCGCGCACGCGCGGTTGGTGGGCAGGGTCAGGCAGACGTCGCGCATTCCCGCTCCCCCGTGTCCCCGCGTTCGTCGAACGGCTTGCCGCTCCAGGAGCGCAGGCCGAGCAGCTTCTCCCCCAGCTCGGTGAGTTCGGCGGTCCCGTAGCGCTGCGCCTCGGGCCGGTCGGCGTCGCCGACCAGCGTGCGGTTCCAGTCCGGCGTGCCGAGCGTGCGCCAGGACTCCACCCGGGAGCGGCGCAGCTTCTCGGACTCCTCCAGCGCGGGCATCATCGACAGGTACTGCACCGCGCGCACCCCGCCCGCGGAGGTGTTGGGCGCCACGCCGTGGGCGAGCAGGCCGTTCCAGATCAGCAGGTCACCGGCCTTCAACTCGGGCCGGACGACCGGGTACTCGGCGCGGTCGACGTCCGGGCGGATCGGGTCGCGGTCGGCCGGCTGGGCGGCCTGCCACTGGTTGAAGCGGCGGAACAGCTCCGGGTCGCACTGGAAGCCGCCGTGGTCGGGGGCGGTGTCGTTGAGCGCGATGATGCCCTGGACGCGCTGCGGCAGCACGCCCCGGGTGGTGTCGACGTCCCAGTGCAGCTCGATGTCGAAGCCGCGGTCGGTGGGCTCGATCAGCGCGCGGTCGCGGTTGCGGACGTTCGGCGGGTTGAGGTTGAGCCGGTCGAGGGTGACCCAGAGCTCCTCGCAGTCCCACACGTCGACGAAGGCGTCGTAGACGCGCTGCGCCTGGCGGCTGTCCCAGATGAGCTGGTGGTGGTAGGCCTCGACGAAGCCGTAGATGTGCAGGTGCCGGTCGAGTTCGTCGCGGTAGTCGCGCTCGCGGTACCAGTCCTCGGGGCGGTCCGGCGACAGGCCCTGGAACTCCCAGGCGAAGTCGAGCAGTCGGCGTGCGGCCTCGGCCGGGATCGCCTGCTTCACCACCACGTAGCCGTAGTCCTGCCAGAAGGCGTGGTCCTCCTCGGAGAGCACGCGCAGCGGGCGGGTCTTGCGGACCTCGCGCAGTGCGGTCGGGGCGAGGTAGCTCTCGGTGTCGGCGCTGAAGTAGGGGCGCTCCGACGCGGCCCGGTACAGGTATTCCCCCGCGGGTCCGTCGGAGTGTGGGGCAGGGCTCGGCATGGGCAGTCACTCCATGGTTCGTAGTCGACGCAGCGCTTCCTCGTACGCCAGGTGCGGGCACGGCGAGTCGGCGGCCGGTCACCGGCCGCAACGGGAATTCGAGCGCGGACCGGAAGGCCGTCCGCACACGGCCCTTCTCCCCTCGGCCCGCGGGCGCGGAACAGCGCCACGTCAGGGGGTCAACTCGTCCGTCCGGCAAGGCCGCTCACCCTGCATCAGCCATTGCCGAACCGCGCTCCCCATACGTTGGACTAGACCAACTAATGGTGTCAACCCTTTCCCGCGGGTTACCGATTGGGAAATCAACGCAGCTCACGGCGCCTCTCGGGGTTCGCTTTATGTTTCGGAGGCTGACATAAGCGCGGGTATGTTTCCGGAATTGACATAAGCGCGAACGGTGAACCGCCCGGGTCCGCCGTACGTTGGGCACATGGCACGCGCGTTGACGGCTCCCCCGTGGCTGACCGAGGGCCTGCGCCCCCGGTCCGCACCGGTCCCCTGGGCGGCGGCGGCCCGCGCCTCCGTCGCGCTCGCCGCCCCGCTCGCGGTGGGCACCGCCACCGGACGGCCCGGCTACGGCGCGCTGGTGTCGATGGGCGCGCTGTCCGGAGTCATCGGGGACACCGCCGACGCCTACCGGATGCGGGTGTTCAACATCGCCGTGCCCCAGCTGTTCGGCGCCCTCGGGATGCTGTTCGGCACCCTGGTGTTCGGCACCGGCTGGACAGCCGTCGTGACGGTGACCGTCGTCGCGCTGGTCTCCGGCATGATCTCCTCGATCGGCGCGGTCGCCTCCGTCTCCGGACTGCTCCTGCTGCTCAACGCGGTGGTCGGGGCCGGCCTGCCGCTGCCCTCCCCGTGGTGGCTGCCGCCCGCCCTGCTGCTGCTCGGCGGCCTGGTGGTGCTCACCCTGACCCTGCTCGCCTGGCCGCTGCGGCTGGGCGTCCCCGAGCGGGCGGTGGTGGCCGGCACCTACCGGGCGGCCGCCGACCTGCTGGCGGCCGCCGGCACACCGGAGTACGACGGCCGCCGCCACGCGCTCACCCAGTCGCTCAACCAGTCCTACGACCTGCTGCTCGCCCGGCGCGCCCGCCGGCACGGCCGCTCACCCACCCTGGCGCGGCTGCTCGCCCAGCTCAACGCGCTGATCCCGGTGGTCGAGGCGGCCCCCGCGGCCCAGCTGCGCCCGCCCGAGTTCGGCCCGCTGCCGGCCGACTACCCGGCCGCCGTCCGCGCGCTCGCCGACGCCGTCGAGCGGGACCGCGCCGGCCCGGCGCCGCCCCTCGCCCTGCCGAGCCCCGCCGGGCCGTCCACCCGCGCCCTGGTCGAGGCGATCGAGCACGCCGCCACCGTGGCGTACGAGGCCTCGCCCGACCCGTACGCCGCCGACGACCGGCTCGGCCGGCCGGCCCGCCTCGCGGTGCGGGCCCGGCGGGCGGCCAGGGCGCTGCTGCTGTCCGGCGCGTCCTGGCGGTACGGGCTGCGGCTGGCGCTGTGCATCGGGCTGGCGCAGGTGCTGGTCTCGGTGATCGCGGTGCCCCGCTCGTACTGGGTGGCGCTGACCGTGACCTTCGTGATGAAGCCCGACTTCGGCTCGGTGTTCTCCCGCGCGGTGCTGCGCGCGTTCGGCACCGCGGCCGGGCTGCTGATCGCCATCCCGGTCCTGGCCGAGGTACCGCACGGCTGGTGGGACGTCCCCGTGATGGCGGTGCTGGCGACGCTGATCCCGGTGCTCTCCGCCAAGGGGTACGCCTTCCAGACCGCGGCCATCACCCCGGTCATCCTGCTGCTCTCCGACCTGCTCAACCACCAGGGCTTCCACCTGGTGCTGCCCCGGCTCTACGACTCGCTGATCGGCTGCGGGATCTCCCTGCTGGCCGGCTACCTGCTGTGGCCGGAGTCCTGGCACACCCGGATCGGCGACCGCCTCGCCGACGCCGTCCAGGACACCGCCTCGTACGTCTCGCTGGCCTTCGCCACCGGCCCCGGACCGGACGAACCGGCCGCCCGCGCCCGCTACCGGCGGCGGCTCTACCGGGACCTGTCCGCCGTGCGCAGCGAGTTCCAGCGGGCCCTCACCGAGCCGCCGCCGGTCGGGGCCCGGGCGCGGGCGTGGTGGCCGGTGGTGATCGCGGTCGAGCGGATCGTGGACACCACCACCGCCACCCGGGTGCGGATCGAGCACGGCGCGCCGGTGCCGACCACCGCCGAGGTCGCCGCCGTCACCCGGGAGCTGGCCGACCTGGCCGAGGCGCTGCGCACCGGCGAGCGGCTGCCGGAGGCGCGGCCGGACGCGCTGTCGCCGGACTGCGCGCTCGCCCGGCTGCACCACGAGGTGCGCGCGGCCCGGGCGGTGGCGGCGCCGCTGCCCTGAGCGTCACCGCCCGGAACGTGTCACCGCCCGGAACGCCGGGGTCCTGAGCGCCGGGGTCCTTAGCGCCGGGGTCCTTAGCGCCGGGGTCTTGGGCGCCGCCACTCCGAACGCCGCTGTCGCCGAACGGCCGACCGGGCCCCGGACCGGCCCGCTCAGTCCCGGACCGGCCCGCTCGTCCTGGATCCGCCGCCAGGGCCGGTCCGCCTCCAGCGCGAAGGCCAGCTCCAGCAGCAGCCGCTCCTGCCCGTGCGCCGCCGACAGGTGCACCCCGACCGGCAGCCCGCCGGGCGCGGAGCCCGCCGGCAGGGCGATGCCCGGGCCGCCGGCCACGTTGTTGACCGGGGTGAAGGCCACGTAGCGCGTCAGCCGGTCCATCAGCTCGTCGAAGTCCACGTTCGGGCTCAGGTGCCCGATCGGCGGGGTGGTGTGGGCGAGCACCGGGGAGAGGATCACGTCGTGGGTGCGGAAGATCCGCGCGTACACGCCCTCGGCCCGGCGCAGCCGCCGCAGCACGCCGGGGGTCCGCGGGAACTCGGCCTGGAACCGGCGGCGCAGCCCGGTGGTCAGGCCGTCCAGCCTCCCGGCCCGGAAGCCCGGGTCGATCAGCAGCCGGCCGGTGGCCGCGACGGCCCAGGCGATGTAGCCCCAGTAGCTGACGAAGTCGCGGGAGAACTCCTCGCCGAAGGGCAGTGCGGCGGGCTCGACCAGGTGGCCCATCGCCTCCAGCCGGGCGGCGGTCTCCTCGACCACCCGCCGGGTCGGCCCGTCGGTCCTGGCGGTCGGCGAGTCCACCACCAGGCCGATCCGCAGCCGCCGCTCGCCGGGCCCTTCGACCAGGCCGAGCGGGGGCAGCGCGGGGTTGCTCCGGTGCCGCTCGGCGGCGGCGAGGAAGGCGGCGGTGTCGCGCACCGAGCGGGTCAGCACGCCGTCGGTGACCAGGTCGATCGGCAGTTTGCCGCTCTGGGCGTTGGTGACCAGCCGGCCCCGGGTGGGCTTGAGGCCGACCAGCCCGCAGCAGGCCGCCGGGATGCGGATCGAGCCGCCGCCGTCGTTGGCGTGGGCGATCGGCACCACGCCGGAGGCCACCAGGGCGGCCGCGCCGCCCGAGGAGGCGCCGGCCGAGTGCGAGGGCTTCCACGGGTTGCGCACCGGCTGGGCGGTGGCGAACTCGGTGGAGGCGTTGAGGCCGAACTCGGGCAGCCGGGTCTTGCCGAGGACGGCCAGACCGGTGGCGAGGAACTGGTCGGTGAAGCGCGCGTTGCGGCGGGCCGGGCGGGCGGGGAAGGCCTCGCTGCCCATCCCGGTCGGCAGGCCGCGCAGGTCCACGTTGTCCTTGAGGTAGGTCGGCACGCCCCAGAGCGGACCGCCGATGCCCTCCCGGCTGATCCGCGGCCTGTCGTACGAAGCGTGGGCGACGGGCAGCAGCGCGCCGTCCACCCGGGCGGCCCGGTCGACGGCCGCGCCGACCAGCTCCCGGGGGTTGACCGTACCGGCCCGGACCAGCGCGGCGAGCGCCACCGCGTCGTGGGCGCCCAGGGCGTCGTCGGCGAACGCGTGGACCCGCTCGTCGGTCATCCGAACCCCCCACTCCCCGCCGGACGTTCCGCCGTCCGACCATCGCACCGGCTGCTCGTACCTGCCCGGTTCTACTGGCCGGTAATCTCACTGGGCTCCGAGTGTAGGCCCACCCGGCGACGCCCTGCGGCCCGGGGCGCCCGCTCACGGGCGGACGAGCCGTCATGATCCCGAGGGCGCACGATCGTTCGCCCCGCGCCCCCGCGTTCACCCCGTCCGCCGGTCCACGATCGTTTCGCCGCACACCGCCGGGAAAGATCACGTTCGCGATTCGTCCCGGTCCTCCCGCCCCAACCAAGGTGACGCCCGTGCCGACCCCGTTCTTCCCGACCACCCGGTTCACCGCGGCCACCGCCCCCGGCGGCCTCCCGCTGCTCGGCCACGCCCCCGCCCTCCTCCACCACCCCCACGAGTTCGTCGCCGGCCTGCCCGCCCACGGCGACCTCGTCCGGCTGCGGCTCGGCCCGCTCCGCGCGTACGTGGTCTGCCACCCCGAGCTGGTCCGCCGGATGCTCACCGACGACCAGACCTTCGACAAGGGCGGGCCCCTCCTCGACAAGGCCCGGGAGGTCCTCGGCAACGGCCTCGCCACCTGCCCCGCCGCCGCCCACCGGCGCCAACGGCGCATGCTCCAGCCCGCGTTCCACCGCGACCGGCTGCCCGGCTACGCCGCGCTGATGATCGAGGAGATCGCCGGCGCCACCGCCCGCTGGCACGACGGCGACGTGATCGACGTCCCCGCCGCGATGTACCGGCTCTCCACCGCCGTCACCGCCCGCTGCCTGTTCGCCGCGCACGAGCGGGCCGGCTCGCTGCCGGTGCACCGGAGCATGGACGTGGTGACCCGCGGCGTCGGCCGGCGGCTGATGCTGCCGCTGCCCGGTGCCGACCGCCTCCCCACCCCCGGCAACCGCCGCTTCCGCCGCGCCCAGCAGGACCTGCGGGAGATCACCCGGCGGCTGATCGCCGAACACCGCGCCACCGGCACCGACCGGCACGACCTGCTCTCCACGCTCCTCGCCGCCACGGACGAGGACGGCCGGGGCCTGTCCGACACCGAGGTCCACGAGCAGGTGGTCACCTTCCTGCTGGCCGGCATGGAGACCACCGCCGCCACCCTCTCCTGGGCCTGGACACTGCTCGCCGCCAACCCGGCCGTCCGGACCCGCCTGCACGCCGAGCTCGACACCGTCCTGGACGGCCGGCCCGCCCGCCACGAGGACCTGCCCTCCCTGCCGCTCACCGCCCGGATCGTCAGCGAGACCCTGCGGCTCTACCCGCCGCCGTGGATCCTCAGCCGCACCGCCACCACCGACACCGAGCTCGGCGGCCACCGCGTCCCGGCCGGCGCCACCCTGCTGTACAGCCCGTACCTGCTGCACCGCCGGCCCGACCTGTTCCCCCGCCCCGACCGCTTCGACCCCGACCGCTGGCTCACCACCGCCCGCCCCGCCCCCGGCACCTACGCGCCCTTCGGCCTCGGCGCCCGCCGCTGCATCGGCGACGCCTTCGGCACCACCGAGGCCGTCCTCGCCATCGCCACCATCGCCGCCCGCTGGACCATCGCCCCCACCCCCGGACGGCCCGTCCGCCCCGTCCGCGGCTCCTCCCTCGTGCCCCGGCCCTTCACCGCGACGCTGACCCGCCGGGTCCGCTGACCGGATCCCCACCGGGCTTCGGTACTGTCCCGGCAGGGCCGGCCGCACGGGCGCCGGCCGCGGACCACACCGCTCGACCGGGACACCACCAGACCATGAACGCACCCACCCCATCGGGGCTCCTGACCGGGCTGCTCCGCGCCGTCCGGACGTACCCGCGCCGCTCGCCGCTGACCTTCGGCTACGTCCTCCTGCTCCTGCTCGGGAACGTCTGGGTCGGGAACCTGCTCGCCGAGGACCGGGCGGACGCACTCCGCGACCACATCAGCACCAACCTCGACAACCTCCACGACCACCCGGTCACCGCCCTGTTCGGCAGCGCGCTGCTGTTCGACGGCACCCTCACCGAGGTCCTCTCCACCGGCTTCGGCGGCACCCTGATCACCCTCGGCCTCGGCATCGGCTGCTGCCTCGCCTGGACCGAGCACCGCTTCGGCAGCCCGCGCGCCGCCGCCGTCCTCCTCGGCGGGCACATCGGCGCCACCCTGCTCACCGCCGCGGTGATCGTGTTCGCCCTGCGGCACGGCTGGTACCCGGAGAGCGTGCGCCAGGCCTCGGACTACGGCATCAGCTACGGCGCCCAGACCGTCCTCGCCCTCGCCGTCCTCGCCCTGCCCCGCTGGGCCCGGCTGCCCTGGGCCGCCTTCGTCCTCGCCTGGCCGCTCTCCGGCGACGGCGAATGGCCCGGTCCCCTCCCGCCCTTCACCACCGTCGGCCACCTGTTCTCCGCCGCCCTCGGCTTCGCCCTGGCCGCCGCCGTGGCCCTCACCGCCGCCCGCCGCCGGCGCGCCGAAACCCTTGCCCCGGCGCCGGCCGACCGGTGATCATGCCCGGATGACCAGGAGCGCGAAGACCCCCTTCCACAGCCCCCGTTCCTTCCAGCTCTGGCACTACGGCATCGGCCACAAGGAACTGGTGCTGCGCAGCCAGGCGGGCGGGCAGGAGCCGGAGACCCTCGACATCGTCTTCGAGACGGTGCGGGCGATGAAGCTCCACACCCACTACCCCACGCTGACGATCCGTTCCGCCACCCCCGAGGAGCGCAGGAGCATCCGGGAGTTCTCCGACGGCGGCCCGGGTGAGCTCTCCGGCGCGGGGCACTACTACCTGGTCCTGGAGTCGGAGCGGGATCCGGCCTTCGTGGTGTGCCGCCGGGTCGAGGCCTACGCCCGGCCCGGTGCGGAGGCCGACTACCGCATCACGGCGTCGACCGGGCGCCTGGTCTGGGCCGGCAGCCGGGCCTGAACCCGGGCCCGGGCCCGGCTCTGAACCTGGACCCGAGCCCGAGCGCGAGCCCGCCTCAGCCCGGCGGGCGCCGGTCGGCGGCGATCGCGGTGAGCAGCCGCTCGATCTCCGCCAGCCGGCGCCGCAGGTCCTCGACGTCGGCGCGGGTGGCGCTCTGCTCGCCGTGCTTGAGGGCCACCAGCAGCTGCCCGTCCGGCTCCAGCCGGGCGCGGGCGACGTCGCCGACCTTGTCGCCGTTCTGGATCCGGATGGCGTGCTCCAGCTCGGACGGGCGCAGCGCCAGGCTGTGCAGCGCGCCCTCGACCAGCTTGCCGTCCTTCACCACGGTGGTGGGCCTGCCCTCCAGGAGCCGGGCGGCCTTCGGGTCGCGGGCGAGCCAGCGGGTGACGCCGGCGTTCACCGCAACCAGCGTGACCGCCCCGATCGCGCCGCCGAGCAGGCTGTTGTCGTTGCCGATGATGGCGTTCTGCACCACGTTGGAGAGCAGGAAGACGACCACCATGTCGAAGGTGTTCAGCCCCGCCAGCCCGCGTTTCCCGGCCAGCCGGAACAGCACCAGGATCAGCACGTAGACGGCGACCGTACGGAGGACCTTCTCCACGATCGGAATCTGGACGGCCATCAGGTCGTGCCACACTGCCCCGCTCCTCCCGCTCGACCACAAGCGAACGGGGCAGACGCTACGCCACGGTCACCGCTTGGGCCTGCCGCGCCGGGCCGCCGCGCCCCGCCCGCCGGCCTTGGCACCCCCGGCCTTCGGCGCCCCCGCGCGCTGTCCGCCGGACTTCTGCCCGCCCGCCTTCTGGCCACCCGCCTTCTGCGCGCCGCCCTTCTGCCCGCCGGACTTCTGCGGCTGCGGCTTGCCCCGGCCGGCCGCCGCCTTCTTCGGCTGCGCCTCGGGCGCCGCCTGCCCGGCCCCGCGCCCGCGCGAGCTGTTGACCGTACGGCCGCGGACGATCCCGATGAACTCCTCCACCAGGTCCGTCGTCCGCTCCTGCGGCCAGGCCAGCGCCACCTGGGACTGCGGCGCCTCCACCACCGGCCGGTAGGTGAGGTCCCGGCGGTGGTGCAGCCGGGCCAGCGACTGCGGCACCAGGAGCACGCCGACGTTCGCGGCGACCAGCTCGATCGCGTCCTCCGTGCTGTCCGGACGCGCGATGGCGGGCCGCCCGGGCAGGGTGTCGGCGGTGAAGCCGAGGGTGTCGTCGAGCGGGTGGAAGACCACCTCCTCGGCCAGGTCGTCCAGCGCGACCTCCTCGGCGGCGGCGAGCCAGTGGTCCTTGGGGAAGACCACGACGGTGGTCTCGCTGTAGAGCGGGATCGCGCTCAGCACGTCCTTGTCGACCGGCAGCCGGACCAGCCCGGCGTCCGCGCCGCCCTCGCGCAGCGTGCGCTCGCCGTCGCCGAACGGGACCGCGAGGAGGTCCAGCGGCACGTCCGGGAGCCGCTCGCTCCAGACCCGGACCCATTTGCCGGGGGTCACGCCCGGGACGTACACGAGCCGGAAGGACGGGTTCACCTGCATGTCTGTCACAAGGCAAGGCTACCGACCGTGACCGGGAGCGCCCGCGCACTCCCTTACCCTTGTCACCATGACATCGCTCAAGCAGAAGACCAGCCAGACCATGAAGCCGGCCACCGCGGCCAAGAAGCTGGGGATCTACCTCGACGCGGCGCCGACCGGCTTCCAGGAGGGCGTGGTCTCCCGCGAGGAGCTCAGCGCGCTGCAGGCCGAGCCGCCGCAGTGGCTCCAGGACCTGCGCAAGAACGGCCCGCACCCGCGCCCGGTGGTCGCCGCCAAGCTCGGCATCTCCATCTCCGGCCTGGCCCGCGGCGGCGTGACCGAGGCGCTCACCACCGAGCAGATCGAGGCGGTCAAGGCCGAGAACCCGCTCTGGCTCCAGCACGAGCGCGCCAACCAGGTGGACGTCCGCAAGGAGACCGCCCGGATCAAGGAGAAGCACGAGAAGGAGGCCGCCGCCCAGGCCGCCAAGGAGGGCAAGGCCGCCAAGGCCAGCTGACCCGTCCTCCCCCGCCCGGCACGGCGGCGCCCCGGCGCCGGTTGCCGGGCCCCCGCGCGACGACGGTGCCGGCGTCC
>NZ_JBHVEU010000228.1:0-14560 GCF_042802075.1 Kitasatospora sp. NPDC057518 | reverse complement strand
GTCGTCGGGTTCGCCGGGGACGCCGTCGGGGTGGCGGGCCCAGTGGTGGAAGAGGTAGGCGCTGTAGTCGACGCTGTCGCGGACCTTGCCGCCCAGCAGGGCGTGCACGGGGAGCCCGAGGGTGCGGCCGAGGGAGCCAGCCCTAGTCTTCTGTACCTACTGGTATGTACAGTGAGTCGCATGAGCACCCAGGACCGTCTCATCGAGAGCACCCAGGCCCTCCTCTGGGAGCGCGGCTACGTCGGCACCAGCCCCAAGGCCATCCAGCAGCGCTCCGGGGTCGGCCAGGGCAGCATGTACCACCACTTCACCGGCAAGCCCGACCTCGCGGCCGCCGCCCTGCGCCGCAGCGCCGAGCAGATGCGGGGCGTCGCCGAGGCCGACCTCGCCGCCCCCGGCACCGCCTACGACCGGATCGCCGCCTACCTGCACCGCGACCGCGACGTCCTGCGCGGCTGCCGGATCGGCCGGATGGCCCAGGATCCCGACGTCGTCGCCGACCCGCAGCTGCGCGCGCCCGTCGAGGAGACCTTCGACTGGCTGCGCGGCCGGATCGCCGAACTGGTCGCCCAGGGCCAGGCGGACGGCGAGTTCGCCCCCGGCCTCGACCCGGCCGACACGGCCGCCGCCGTGGTCGCCGTCGTCCAGGGCGGCTACGTCCTGGCCCGCGCCGCCGACAGCGCCGAGCCGTTCGACCGGGCCGTCCGCGGCGCCCTCGGCCTGCTCGCGGCACACCGCACGGCCTGACCCGCACGGCCCCGGGCGCGCCGCCGCACCCGTACGGCCGAACCCTCACGGCCAGAGCCGACGCGCCCGCCGAAAACCAGGACGCCCGCCGTCAGACCGGCCAGAACCCGAGGAGCCCCGCCGTGCACGCCATGCAGTACGAGATCACCCTCCCCGCCGACTACGACATGGGCGTCATCCGCAAGCGCGTCGCCGACAAGGGCCACCTGCTCGACGCGCACCCGGGCCTCGGCCTCAAGGCCTACCTGGTCCGCGAGCGCGGTCGGCAGGGCTCGCCCGTCAACCAGTACGCGCCGTTCTACCTCTGGCGCACCGTCGAGGGCATGAACGGCTTCCTCTGGGGCCCGGGCTTCCGCGGCCTGAGCGCCGACTTCGGCCGCCCCGCCGTCCGGCACTGGCTCGGCGCGGGCCTGGCCCGCGGCGCGTCGTCAGTAGCGGGGGAGAGGACCGAGCCGCCAAGCACCGCCACCCGGGCGACCGTACGGCTGCCGGAAGGCGCCGACCCGGCCGAGGCCGTCGAGCGGGCGCTCGCCGACCTGCCCGCGCACCCGGACCTGCACACCGCCGCCGTGGCCGTCGACCCGAGCCGCTGGGAGCTGCTCAGCTTCGCGCTCTGGAACGGCCCGGCCCCCGAGGACGCGCCCGGCGTCCGGTACCAGGTGCTGCACCTGTCCCGCCCCGAACTGGACCGGCTGCCCGCCGGCCGCCACTGGTGAAAGGACCCACCGCCCCGATGTCCCCCGCGACCGCTCCCGCCGGCCCCGACCTCACCCCGGCCCCGTTCGACCGCGCGGCCGGCCACGCCCTGCTCGCCGACCTGGCCGGTCCGGGCGCCGCCGCCACCCTCGGCGGCCTGGACGCCCTCGCCCCCGGCTTCCCCGACTGGATCGTCACCAGCCTCTTCGGCGGCACCTACCAGCGCCCCGGCCTCGCCCTGCGCGACCGCCAGATCGCCAACCTGGCCGCCCTCACCGCCCTCGGCGGCGTCGAGCCGCAGCTCGCCGACCACGTCCGCTACAGCCGGCGGATCGGCCTGACGGAGGCGGAGATCACCGAGGTCATGGTCCACCTCGCCCCGTACGTCGGGCTCCCCAAGGCGCTGGCCGGCCTGCGGGTCGCCACCGCGACCTTCGCCGAGAGCACCGAGAGCACCGAGAGCACCGAGAGCGCCGAGGCCACCAAGGCCGCCGAGAGCGCCGCCGGGACTGTCACCGAGGAGGCCGGGGCATGAGCCGCACCGTCCGCACCGTCCTCGGCGACCTGGACCCCGCCGTCCTCGGCGTCACCGACGCCCACGACCACCTCTTCATCCGCAGCCCGCTGCTCCCCGGCCAGGAGCTGGACGACCCGGCCGCCGCCGAGGACGTCCTGCGCGCCTACGCCGCCGCCGGCGGCCGCACCCTCGTCCAGTGGACCCCGCTCGGCCTGGGCCGGGGCGCGGAGTCGCTCGCCGCGCTCTCCCGGACGACCGGTGTGCGGATCGTCGCCGCCACCGGCGCGCACCAGGCGGTCCACTACGCGCCGGGCTCCTTCTCCGCCACCGGCTCCGGGGTCGAGGACCGCCCCGGCCCGTACGCCGACCTGGCGGAACGTTTCGTCGCCGAGCTCACCACCGGTCTGCCCGGCGCGCCCGAGGGGGTCCGGGCCGGGCTGATCAAGGTCGCGGCCGACGCGGGGCCCGACAGTCGCCACACCCGGTGGACGATGGCCGCCGCCGCCGAGGCCCACCACGCCACCGGCGCCCCGATCGCCGTCCACCTCGAAGCCGACGGCGCCCCGCCCGGGGTCGTGCACCGGCTGTGCCACCGGCACGGCGTCCGGCCCGACCGGGTCATCCTCGGCCACCTCACCCGGCTCCCCGACCGTGCGCTGCACCGCCGCCTGGCCGCCGAGGGCGT
Source organism: Kitasatospora sp. NPDC057518 (assembly GCF_042802075.1). Classification (NCBI taxonomy): domain Bacteria; kingdom Bacillati; phylum Actinomycetota; class Actinomycetes; order Kitasatosporales; family Streptomycetaceae; genus Kitasatospora; species Kitasatospora sp. NPDC057518. The sequence continues at coordinate 11,915 of NZ_JBHVEU010000228.1, read as the reverse complement.
GTACCTCGCGCTGGACAGCCCCTCCCGGGCCGGCCACGCAGGCGACCGCCAGGCCTTCGAGGTCATCGCCGACCTGGTCGAGGCGGGCCACGCCGCCCAGCTGCTGCTCGGCGCCGACACCACGACCCGGACCGCCCGCGCGGCCGGCGGCCCGGTCCGGCTGCTCACCGAGCTCGCCCCGCGCCTCGCCCGCAGCCACGGCCCCGAACTGCCCGAGCTGCTCCTCACCGCCAACCCGGCCGCCGCCTTCGCCGCCGACTGGCGCACGCCGTAGGGCACCCGCCGTAGGGCGCCCGCCGGGCCGTCGGACCCCGCCGAACCGCCGGGGCCGGTGGCGCGCGGGCCCGCAGGTACCGGAAACGGACTGACGGCCGCCGGTCGGGCCCTCTACGGTGCCGGACATGGTGACGCTGACGCTCCGAACCCTCACGACCGCCGACTGGCAGCTCTGGAGGGACCTCCGCCTCGCCGCCCTGACCGACGCACCGGAGGCCTTCAAGGCCGGCCTCGCCGACTGGCACCGGGGCGGCGAGGAGCGCTGGCGCGACCGGCTCGGCATCCCGGGCGCCCACCACGTCGCGGCCCTGCTGGACGAGGACCCGGTCGGGCTCGTCGGCGGCCTGCCCGGATCACCGGACGGGGTACGGGAGTTGCGCTCGCTCTGGGTCGCCCCGCGGGCGCGCGGCCGGGGCGTCGCCGACCGGCTCGTCGAGGAGGTCGAGCGCTGGGCCCGCACCACCGGCGGGACCACGCTGCGCCTCGCCGTGCTCCCCGGCAACGAAGCGGCGCTCGCCCTCTACCGCCGCCACGGCTTCGCCCCGCTCGCGGAGCCGGGCGACCTGCTCGCAGACGGGGTCACCCGGGAACTCCTGCTCGGGAAGCCCCTGCGGTGACCTGACCGACCGCCGCCGCACCCGGCTCCGGCTCCGGCACCGACAGCGATAGCGATAGCGACAGCGACGCGAAGGCGGGGCCTGCGCCGTACGGGGGACGGCACAGGCCCCGCCTTCGACCGGACCGAGGGGGCGATCAGCCGGTCACATGTGGGTGCCGCCGTCGATGCGCAGCTCGGTACCGGTGACGAAGGCGCCGTCGTCGGAGGCGAGCATGGCGATCACGCCGGCCACCGTCTCCGGGCCGGCGAAGCCCTGGCCGAGGGCGGGGGAGAGCTTGGCCAGCAGGCTGAAGTCGGCGTCGGCGGGCAGGCCCGGGTTGTGGGTCATGCCGCTGTCGATGCTGCCCGGCGCGACGCAGACCGCGCGCAGGCCCTGCTTCGAGTACTCCGAGGCGATGGCATGGGTGAAGGACTGGATGCCGCCCTTGGTCGCGGCGTACGCGGCCATGTACGGGTGGGCGAAGCTCGCGGAGGTGGAGCTGAAGTTGACCACCACGCCCCGGCCGCCCGCGAGCAGCGCGGGGAGCGCCTCGCGGGTCATCAGGAAGGTGCCGGTCAGGTTCACCGCGAGGAGCTTGTTCCAGAACTCCAGGCTGGTCTCGTGGGTGTGCGAGGAGCGGAGGATGCCGGCCGCGTTGACCAGCACGTCCAGGCCGCCCAGGCCGGTGGTCGCCTCGGCGACGCCCGCGACGACGGCCGCCTCGTCCGAGATGTCCAGGACCTGAATGGTCAGGCGGTCCGCGGTGCCCTCGGCGGTGGCGCGGTCCAGGGTCTTCTTCAGGCCGTCCTCGTTGACGTCGACGGCGACGACCTTCCCGCCCTCGGCGAGGATCCGGTGCACGGTGGCCTGGCCGATGCCCGAGCCGCCGCCGGTGATCAGGACGTTCCGTCCGCTGAAGCGCTCCATGGTGGTACTCCGTTCGTTCGTGGTCTCTCGACCTCGGGAACCACGGTACGCCTGAGTGGCACGTTGTGCCAAAAAGGCTGCCTGTGCCAGATCGTCGTGACGTGCCACCTTGGCATGCGTCCGCGTAGGCTGGCCCTGTGACCGGACGCCCGACCCTGACCCAGCGCCGCCGTGAGGCCACCCGACTGGAGATCGCCCGTACCGCCGCCGCGCTCTTCGCCGAGCGGGGAGCCGAGGCGACCACCGCCGAGGAGATCGCCCTCGCCGCGGGCATCTCGCTGCGCACCTTCTACCGGTACTTCTCCGTCAAGGAGGACGCCGTCGCCCCGCTGCTCGCGTCGGGCGGGCAGGAGTGGGTGGAGCTGTTCGCGGCGAGCCCGGCCGACCTGCCGCTGCGCGAGGCGCTGGAGCGCGCGGCGGTCGCGTCGCTGACCCCGGCCGACGAGGCGCGGGCGGAGATGATGCGGTGGGCCCGCGGCCTGCTGCGCGACCCGAAGCTGAACGCCACCTGGCAGCGGGTCCACGCCGACTCGGAGGCGCGGCTGCGGGTCGCCCTCACCGAGCGCTGCCCGGACGGCACCGACCCGCTGGAGATCCGGCTGGCCGCCGCCGCCGCGACCGCGGCGATCCGGGTGGCCCTGGAGCAGTGGGCCTCCTCCGAGGCGCCCCTCGCCGGCCCGGGCTCCCCGCAGGACCTCGGCGCGCGCTGCATGCGCGAGCTCACGGCGGGGCTGCGGCTCTGGGGGCGCGTGGGCTGAGCCCGGGCGCAGCCCACCCCGCCCGCTCCGGCTGACGGAGGACAGTCGACCGCTGACAGATGTCAGATGACAACTTTCGAAATCTGTTATCTGAACGTTGTCATCTGTCAGCCCGGCTCCCCGTCACCTCCCAGCCGCGGTCAGCTTCCTCCCAGCTGGCGTTAGGGTTGGTCCTCGCGCCCCGGCCGGGGAACCGGGGTGACCTCCTCGGATGTCCCCAGCGGAGGGGACTGGAGTTCGAGGCGTGGGAGCAAGCGGGACATGGGTCTGACGAGCCACAAGGTGCTGGCGCTGACCGCACTGATCGCGGTCGTGATGATGGTCGGCACGGTCTGGCTGTGGCCCAGACTCGCGAAGAAGACCTGGCAGTCGGTGCTCGGCCGGATCGGCGCGCTGCTCGCCACCCAGCTCGCGGTGCTCGCCGCGCTCGGCCTGGTCGCGAACAACTACTTCGCCTTCTACAGCAGTTGGGACGACCTGCTGGGCACCGGCGACACCGGCCCGGTGGTCATCCACAACAAGGCGGACGCCTCCGGCCGGCTGATGGTGGAGACGATGGGCCAGGCCGCGGTCAAGGGCGGCGGCGCGATGGGCCGCGAGCCCGCCCAGTCCGGCGAGATCCGCAAGGTCCGGATAGACGGCGCGGCCAGCCGGCTGTCCACCGAGGGCTACGTCTACCTGCCCCCGCAGTACTTCCAGCCGGAGTACGCCCAGAAGCAGTTCCCGGCCGTGATCGTCAGCACCGGATTCCCAGGAATCGCCGAGAACCTGATCACCCGCTTCAACTACCCGGGCGCCGCGCTCAAGCTGCTGCAGGAGGGGCGGATGCAGCCGACCGTCATGGTCCTGGTGCGCCCCTCGCCCGCGCTGCCCCAGGACACCGAGTGCGAGGACGTCCCGAACGGCCCGCAGTCCGACACCTACTTCACCAAGGACGTGCCCTCGGCGATCCAGGCCAGCTACCGGGTCTCCACCGACCCGCAGGCCTGGGCCTTCATGGGCAACTCGACCGGCGGCTACTGCGCGCTCAAGCTGGCCATGCGCCACCCGGACGTCTTCCCGACCGCCGTCGCCCTCTCCGCCTACTACGACGCCGCCGACGACCCGACGACGGGCGACCTCTTCGGGGGCAGCAAGCAGCGCCGCGACGAGGCCAACCTGCTGTGGCGGCTGAAGAACCTGCCGCAGCCGAAGGTGTCCGTGCTGCTGGCCGGCACCAAGAAGGGCGACGGCGACTACCGGCAGCAGACCGAGGCCTTCGTCGACGGGGTGCAGAGCCCGATGAAGGTCTCGTACAGCATGCTGGAGAACGGCGGCCACAACTTCGAGACCTGGAGCGCCCTGCTGCCCTCCTCGCTGGAGTGGCTGTCCCAGCACCTCAAGGTGCCGAACCAGTCCGCATGAGCCTGACCAGCCGGGCCTGACCGACCGAGCCTGACCGACCGAACCCCCGGAGCCACGGCCCCGGGGGTTCGGTCATTCAGGAGTCGTACGGCGGTCCCGCCGCTCAGGCCACCCGCTCCAGCGTCCCGGTGTGCAGCTGGCCGACCCGGCCGCCCTCGCCCTCGAAGGTCCAGAAGGCCCGCACGGTCAGCCTGCCGAGGTCCATCACGTGGCTGACGGTGATCCCGCTCTGCTCGGTCCAGCTGACGAAGTAGATCTCCGGCGCGACCTCGGCGACGTGCAGGCGCACGTCCTCCCACTGGCCCGCGGACTCGCCGAGGCCCTCCCAGCGCAGCCGCGTGCCGTCGGCCGAGTAGGTGTTGCGGAAGGCCGCGCCGTTGTCGACCCGGAAGAGGTAGGTGCGGCCGGCGAAGGCGGGCAGGGGCGCGGTCATGGTGGGGCGGGTCCTCGTCTCTGTCAGGTCGTGGCGAGCACCCGGTCGGGCTCGCCGCTCTTGTGCACGGCGGATGATGTCAGGCTTCCAATTTATCCGACCGGGCGCACTCGGTCAGGCAAAGGCCACGGTACGGTCCGCCACCACGCGGCGGCCCGGGTGTGCGACCGGCACATGGGCAGGGCCGCGCGCCGGCCCTAGCGTCCGGCCATGAGACGTACCCCCACACGCCCCGGCCCCGCGAGACGCGTCCCCACCGCCCTCGCCGCCGTGCTCCTGACCCTCGCCGCCGCCCTGCTCGGCACCCCCACCGCCGCGCAGGCGGCTACGGCCCGGGCCGCCGCCGCCCCCCTCACCCTGGAAGCGACCTTCCCCGCCCCCGGCAACGGCTGGGCCAAGGTCGAGCGCTACCTCGACACCACCCCCGGCTTCGGCGCCGAGCAGTTCCCCGCCGACGGCCGCGGCGACCAGGACGGCGCCCGCCGGACGTACTTCGGCACCGGTCGGCCCTCCTCCGCCCGGTTCCTGCTCTACTCCGCCGCGGGCTGGGACACCGGCGCCCAGGCCACCCCCGTCCTGCTGGTCCACGGCGCCAACGACAACGCCGACCGGGCCTGGGCGAACCCGGGGGAGAGCGGCGCCTGCGGTGCCGCGAACTGCCCGTCCACCGGGCTCGCCCAGTACCTGGCCGGCACCGGCCACCGGGTCTTCGCGATCGGCTTCGCCCACAAGCACGGCGACAACCTGCTCCAGGCCCAGGCGGTCGGCGACGCGGTCGCGCTGATCCGGGCCCGGCTCGGGGTCCCCCAGGTCGACGTGGTGGCCTGGAGCAAGGGCGAGGTCGCCGCCCGGGCGTACGTGTCCTCGGTGAAGCCCTCCTGGGGGAGGGCGTACGCGGGCGACGTGCGCCGGCTGGTCACGCTGGGCGGGCCGCACGGCGGGCTCGACTACGTGTACGCGCACGGCTGGGACTTCGACCTGGTGACCTGGCCCGCCTGCGGCGGCACCGCCAACGCGCCGTCCCCGCACCTCTACATGACCTGCTACGGCACGTACACCGCGCAGCCCTGCCTCGGGGTGCTGCCGAGCGGCGGCTACGACTGCTACCCGGGCCAGCGCCAGCTGCTCGCCCGCTGGGACGGCACCTACGGGGTGGACAGCAGTGCGCAGGACTGGTGGACCACCTACTACGGCGGCCAGGGCTTCTACACCTCCGGCCAGGGCATCCAGGCGGCGATCGACGCGGGCTCGCTGATCGCCCCGCTCCGGCAGGCCGGCATCCCGGCCGCGGTGCGCACCTACCTGTTGGCGGGCGGGTCCGCCGACATCCCGGGCGTGCTCAACGAGGGCCGCGGGCCGAGCGACGGGCTGGTCTTCACCGCGAGCGCGCTGGACACCACCGGCATCGCGACGGTCGGCGGCACCCGGCTGCTCGGCGGCCTGAACCACCTGGAGCTCGCCTGGGCGCCGGACGCGGCGAGCCAGGTCAACGCCTGGCTGAGCTGAGCCTCAAGCCGGTCAACTCGGCTGCCGCACGGGGTCGTTGGTCGGCGCCTCGGCGGGGGTGGCGCCCCGCCCGCCGCCGGCAGGACGGTCCCGTGCGGCAGGGCCGACCCCGCCGACGGGACCGCGCGGCCCACACGGCTCAGGAACCGGCGGCCGTCCCGGCCACCGTGATGTCGAACGGCTGCCGGTTGTTGCCCTCGTACCGGTCGTCCGCGCTGCGCACCGCGACCGAGCCGCCGCTCAGCCTGCCCTCCGGCAGGTCCGGGGCGAGCCGGACCGGGATGAGGGCGGTCGCGCTGCGCCCCTCCCGCAGCCCGGGCGCGAACACGCACCGCACGACGCGGCCGCGGCTCACCACCTGGCAGGTGGACGGGAAGAACGGGCCCTCCGGGCTGACGCCCTCCGGCAGGGTGATCGCGACCGTGAACGGGGAGGCGGTGGTCTCCGGGCCGCCGTTGCCGACGAAGGCGTGGATGGTGGTGGTGCCGCCGGGCGCGGCCGCGTCCGGGTCGATCCGGACCACCTCCAGGTCGGAGTCGGACGGTCGCGCGGCGGCCTCGGCCGTCCCGGACCCGGCGGTGGACCCGGCCCCGGACCCGGCTCCGGGCTTGGCCGGGGCCGGCAGGGTCGAGGCGGTGGGCGTCGCCGGTGCGGGCAGGGTGGACGGCGAGGGCGGACCGGCCGCGACGACCTCCACGGCGGGCCGGGGCTCGGGCCGCCGCAGCGCCCAGACCGGGTCGGTGGCCAGTACCGTCACCGCGCACCCCGCCGCCACCGCCGCGACCAGCCCGGCCCCGCCGAACCCCCGACCCCTCGCGGCGCGCCGTACGGCACCGGCCCGTACGCCATCGCTCCGGACCTCACCTCCCCGGACCCTGCCGCCCCGCGCGCCCTCCCATGCGTCCCGGTACTGCTGCTCCATCCCCGCTCACCCTGCCCTCGCGTCCCGGCCGCCCGCGCCGTTGCGGGCCGCGTCGGCACCAGGGTGGCGGAGCCACCGCCGGAGCCGGGCGGCAACCCGCCCGTCGTCCGCCCGAACGGATGACGCGGCACGCCGTGCCAACCGGGTCGGCGGGCAAGGGAGGTTGACGTTCCGTCAGGGAGCGAGGACCTGCCCCAGCCGGCTCGCGATCTGGTGCATCACCGGCACCAGCGAGGCGGCTCCGGCCTGCTCCTCCAGGGCCCGGATGCGGGCCTCCGGGCCGGAGACCGAGAGCGCGGTGGGCGTCGGCGCGCCCGGGACGGCGAGCGCGATGCAGCGGACGCCGATCTCCTGCTCCTGGTCGTCGACCACGTAGCCGCGCTCGCGCGCCTCGGCGAGCTGGCGCATCAGCTCCTGCGGGTCGGTGACCGTGTACTCGGTGTGCGCGGGCAGCGGGTTGGGGCCGAGCACGGCGCGGGCCTCGTCCTCCGGCAGCTGGGCGAGCAGCGCCTTGCCGACGCCGGTGCAGTGCGGCTGCACCCGTCGGCCGACCTCGGTGAACATCCGCATCGAGCGGCGCGACTGCACCTGGCCGACGTACACCACCTCGCCGCCCTCCAGCACCGCCAGGTTGGCGGTCTCGCCGGTGGCCTCCATGAGCTCGGCCAGGTACGGGCGGGCCCAGCTGCCGAGCAGTCGGCCGGCCGTCTCGCCGAGCCGGATCAGCCGGGGGCCGAGGGTGTAGCGGCGCGCGGTGTCCTGGCGGACATAGCCCTGCTGCACGAGGGTACGAACCAACCGGTGGATGGTCGGCATCGGGAGGCCGGACGTGGTGGAGAGCTCGCTGAGGGTGGCCACGCCGCCGGAGTCGGCCAGCGCCTCCAGGAGTTGGAAGGCGCGTTCGACGGACTGCACGCCGCCGCCCGCGCGGTCGGCGCCTGTCGTCGATGCTGGGTCGGGGGTCGCAACCACCGGCGTTTCCTTCACTGTCGGGGAGGAGTAGAGTCCCGGCGATCTCTTCAACAAACCGTTGAAATTCTGTATCGCGGAAACTAGTCTCCACTTTACAGAATCGAACTCGCCGACAGGCGGGTACCGATCGAGGAAGTTCCCTGAGGAAGTTCCCACCGGAGCTCCCTCCGCCAGGCTCAACCGTCTTAGGAGTGTCCTGCTCATGGCTGCAGATCAGGGGCCCGTCGGCGCCTCGCCCGCCGCTCCGGTCGTCACTGTCGCCGGTCCTCGCGTCCCCCGGGCGGAGGAGGTGCTCACTCCGGAGGCGCTCGCCTTCGTCGCCGGGCTCCATCGGGCCTTCGAGGGGCGCCGACAGGAGCTGCTGGCCGGGCGGAAGGCCCGCCGCGCCGAGATCGCCGCCACCGGCACGCTGGACTTCCGCCCCGACACCGCCGACATCCGGGCCGGGGACTGGAAGGTCGCCGAGGCGCCCCGCGCCCTCCAGGACCGCCGGGTCGAGATCACCGGGCCGACCGACCGCAAGATGGTCGTCAACGCGCTCAACTCCGGGGCGCGGATCTGGCTCGCGGACTTCGAGGACGCCACCTCCCCGACCTGGGAGAACGTGGTCGGCGGCCAGGCCAACCTGACCGACGCCTTCGAGGGTCGGATCGACTTCACCGGCGCGGCCGGCAAGGCGTACACCCTCAAGCCCGCCGCCGAGCTCGCCACCGTCGTGGTCCGCCCCCGCGGCTGGCATCTGGACGAGAACCACCTGCTGGTCGACGGCACCCCGGTGGCCGGCGCGTTCGTCGACTTCGGCCTCTACTTCTTCCACAACGCCGCCCGGCTGCTGGCCAAGGGTGCCGAGGACCCCAACTCCGGCCCGTACTTCTACCTGCCGAAGACCGAGAGCCACCTCGAGGCCCGGCTGTGGAACGACGTGTTCACCCACGCCCAGGCCGAACTCGGCATCCCGCACGGCACGATCCGGGCGACCGTGCTGATCGAGACCATCACCGCCGCGTTCGAGATGGACGAGATCCTCTACGAGCTGCGCGACCACGCGGCCGGCCTCAACGCCGGGCGCTGGGACTACCTGTTCTCGATCGTCAAGAACTTCCGCGACGCCGGCGAGCACTACATCCTGCCGGACCGCAACACCGTCACCATGGCCTCGCCGTTCATGGCCGCCTACACCCGGCTGCTGGTGCGGACCTGCCACCGGCGCGGCGCCCACGCGATCGGCGGCATGGCCGCGTTCATCCCGAGCCGCCGCGACCCGGAGGTCAACGCGGCCGCGTTGGAGAAGGTCAAGGCGGACAAGGACCGCGAGGCCGGGAACGGCTTCGACGGCTCCTGGGTCGCCCACCCCGACCTGGTGCCGGTCGCCCGGGCCTCCTTCGACGCGGTGCTCGGCGAGCGGCCCCACCAGAAGGACAACCCCGGCCCGGCCGAGCCGGTGACCGCCGCCCAGCTCCTCGACATCGCCGGAGCCGGCGGCACCTGCACCCGCGCGGGGCTGCACAACGCCGTCCAGGTCGGCGTCCGCTACATCGAGGCCTGGCTGCGCGGGCTCGGGGCCGTCGGCATCTTCAACATGATGGAGGACGCCGCCACTGCCGAGATCTCCCGCTCGCAGATCTGGCAGTGGATCCACAACGGGGTCGTGCTCTCCGACACCGGCGAGAAGGCCACCGCCGACCTGGTCCGCTCCCTGGTCGCCGCGGAGCTGGCCGAACTCCTCGCCGAGCTGGGCGAGGAGGCCTACGGCGCCGGCCGCTGGCCGGAGGCCGCCCGGCTCTTCGAACAGGTCGCCCTGGCCGAGGAGTTCGTGGACTTTCTGACCCTCCCCGCGCTCCCGCTGCTGGGCTGATCCCGACCTGCCCGCCGGAGCCTGCCCGGCTGCGGTGCGCCGGCGGTCCACCACTCCGTTCCGTACGGCGACGAATCCCACCCGTCCTCTCGTCGCCGTACGGAACGGTCTTGTCCACGTAAGGAGTTCACCCATGGCGCGCATGTTCTTCAACGGCCAGGCAATGGTCGGCGGTCCCTTCCACGCGAAGGTCGCCGACTCGCTGATCGGGCCGGCCAGGACCGCCCCCGGTTACCGCTTCTTCTCCATCGACCACAGCGGCGGCACGGACGTCTGCCCGGGACTGCTGGCCGACCCGGAGGCGGACACCGCCATCGAGGGCGAGCTGTACGACATCCCCCTGGAGCGGCTGCGGGACGTCATCCTGCCGGGGGAGCCGCGGGAGCTGGAACTGGGCGTCATCGAGCTGGAGGACGGCTCCGCGTGCCTGTCCATGCTGCTCTCCCGGGGCGAGCTGGAGCGCGGCGTCCACCGGGAGATCACCCACCACGGCGGCTGGCGCGCCTACCTGGCGTCGATCGGGCGCACGGCCTGACGGCTGCCGCCGGGTGCGCCGGCAGCCCCGGACCCTCGCCGTGGGTCCGGGGCTGCGGTCCGCGCACCGATGACGGCGAACGGACGACAGAGAACAGCTGACAGATAACAGATGACGAAAGTTGTCAGCTGTCATCTGTCTGCCACTGTCGTCCGTCCGTCGCCCCGAGGTGAGCGGAGCCCGGGGGCGCACCGTCCCTGGGCGCCCCCGGAGTACGGGGTGGGCGTCGAACCGGCCCCGGACCGGACCGAACCGGCGCTAGACCGGACCGACTCAGACCGGACCGGCCCTAGACCGGACGCGCCGCCAGCTCGCGGGCGGCGCGGGCGCAGTCGCGTGCGATCCGGTCCTCGTTGACGGTGGTCAGCTGCCCCTTCTCGACCACCGCGTTGCCGTTGACGAACAGCACCGACAGTGGCGGCAGCGCGCCGAAGGTGAGCGCGGCGACCGGGTCGGCGATGGACGAGTGCATGACCCCGTCGATCTTCCACAGCGCCAGGTCGGCGAGCTTGCCGACCTCGATCGAGCCGATCTCGTCCTGCCGGCCGAGCACCCGGGCGCCGCCCATGGTGCCCAGGCGCAGCGCCTGCCGCCCGGTCAGCGCGGCGGGGGAGCCGTGCAACCGGTTGATCAGCAGGGCGTTGCGCAGCTCCGTACCGAGCTCGCCGGACTCGTTGGAGGCGGTGCCGTCCACCCCGAGCCCGACCGGGACGCCGGCCCGGAGCATGTCGGGCACCCGCGCGATCCCGGCCGCCAGGCGGGCGTTGGAGGACGGGCAGTGGGCGACGCCGGTGCCGGTCTCGGCGAACTTGGCGATGTCGGAGTCGTTCATGTGCACGCAGTGCGCCATCCAGACGTCCTCGCCGAGCCAGCCCACCGACTCGAAGTAGTCGGTCGGCCCCATGCCGAACAGCTCCTTGCAGAACGCCTCCTCCTCGGCCGTCTCCGAGCCGTGGGTGTGCAGCCGGACGCCCTTGCGGCGGGCGAGTTCGGCGGACTGCCGGAGCAGGTCGGTGGAGACGGAGAAGGGGGAACAGGGCGCGAGGGCGATGTGCAGCATCGAGCCGAAGGAGGAGTCGTGGTAGCGGTCCACGGCGGTCTCGGACGCGGCCAGGATGTCGTCCAGCTCCTCGACCGCGTGGTCCGGCGGCAGCCCGCCGTCCTTCTTCGAGCGGTCCATCGAGCCGCGCAGCGCGGTGAAGCGCAGGCCGAGCTCCTGGACGGCCTCGATGGAGGCGCCGAGGATGTCGCCGCCGTCCTTCGGGAAGACGTAGTGGTGGTCCGAGGCGGTGGTGCAGCCGGACTTGAGCAGCGCGGCGGCGGAGCCCTGGCTCGCGGCGTGCACGAGCCGCTCGTCGATCCGCGCCCAGGTCGGGTAGAGGGCGACCAGCCAGTCGAACAGGATGTCGTCCTGGGCCAGGCCGCGGGTGATCCACTGGTAGAAGTGGTGGTGGGTGTTGACCAGGCCGGGGGTGGCCAGGTGGCCCTCGCCGTTGATCCGGCGCACCACGTTGTCCAGCCACGCGGGGGCGGGGCCGTCGCCCACCGCCTCGATGGTGTTGCCGAGGAGGACCACGTGGCCGCGGGCGTACTCGGTGTCGTTCGCGTCCACGGTGGCGATCGCGACGTTCTCGATCACGGTCCGCTGGTCGGTGGGCGGGGGCTGGACTGCCATGGCGTGACTCCTAGGGGGGAGGGCCGGGAGGGGTGCGCACCGTGGTGCGCGCC
>NZ_JBHVEU010000227.1:0-14578 GCF_042802075.1 Kitasatospora sp. NPDC057518 | reverse complement strand
GGTCGCGGAGCTTCCCTCGGGCGGCGTCCAGGTCGCGCCGGTGCTCGGCGTACTCCGGGCCGAAGGCGCACCGCCAGCCCCCGGGGTAGCGCAGCATCAGCCAGGCCACCGCTCCGGCGGCCACCAGCACGACCGTCAGGATCCAGCCCACGGGCCCCATCGCTCCCCCTCCCACCGGTTCCCTCGGCCGGCAGCGGCTCGCGCCGGTCCCGGACGGAGCCGATCGTACGAACGGCGGCCCGTCGGCGTGCGGGATTCCGGGAATCAGGAAGGCTCCTCGGGCCCGACTTCCGGGTTTTGGTCATGTTTTTGGCCGTTCTGGTTAAAGACCACGCCAAATAATCGAATGACCTCTTGCCGAAACTGTGATCACATGTGTGGGCGCTGTGGCGTTGTGCGTCACAGGGGAGGGACCGGTCCGCCTCACCGGGCGGGCCCGATCAACAGGAGTCGCACCATCAACACCGCCATCCGCAAGGCCGCCCGTGGGGCCGTGCCCGTCGCCGTCACCGCCTCCGTGCTCGCCACCGGCCTCACCGCCTGCGGCACCGTCCAGCAGCTGTCCGCCGCGCAGAAGGTGTCGAAGGCCTTCGACAAGGTCCGCGACGGCAAGTCGGCCGGCTTCACCCTGTCCATCGACGCCACCCCCGAGCAGGTCGCCGCGTTCGCCAACTCCGGTGAGCACAAGGGCGGCAAGGGCATGATCGGTGCCGCCCGGGGCGACGGCGACATGGACGAGAAGACCGCCAAGGCGATCTCCGGCCTCTCCGTCTCGGTCGCCATCTCGGCCGACAAGCCGCTCAAGGACGTCGAGGCCTTCAGGGACGCCGCCAAGGCCGACAAGAACACCGACCTGACGCTCGACAAGTCGGTGCGCGTCTCCTACGTGCTCGCCGACCGCAGCGGCACCGCGCTGCTGGAGTACCGTCAGGTCGACGCCACCGGGTACCTGCACGCCGACGCCAAGGGCCTGGTCAAGCTGGCCGGCGAGGACCCGTCCGTAGTGGACGAGCTGCGCAAGGGCATGCCCGAGCAGCTGAAGCCGGTCGGGGACGTGCTGGCCGGCAAGTGGGTCTCCTTCGACCTCCAGTCGCTCGCGGACCAGGCGAAGGAGTCCGACGGCAAGAAGGCCGCCGCCCCGAGCGCCGCCCCCACCCTCGACCCGGAGCTCCAGAACCAGCTCCTCAACTCGATCAAGGACGTGATCGGCCGCACCGTCACGTACGAGGACAAGGGCAAGAAGGACGGCACCGAGCACCTCTGGGTGAGCGCCCCGGCCCGGCAGCTGGTGGACGAGATGTTCAAGGCCGTCAAGCCGCTGTCCGCCAAGTTCCCCAAGCAGCTGGGCGACTTCCCGGACCAGGCCCCGAGCGACGTGCCGGACCGTAGGATCGGCGTCGACCTCTACCTGAAGGACGGCGCCTTCTCCTCCGCCACCTTCGACCTCGCCCAGCTGGCCGACAAGGTGGAGCCGGGCGTCAACTTCCCGGTGAAGCTCGCCTTCAGCCAGGCGGCCCCGAACGTCCAGGCCCCGGCCGACGCCGTCAAGGTGACCGACGAGCAGCTGATGGACGCGGTGCTGGGCCTGGCCACCGCCGGGGACGTCTCCGACGACGAGGACCCGGAGGACCTGCCCGCCGCCGCTCCGCTGACCGCCGCCCAGCTCAAGGAGCTCGCCGCGCTCGGCATCCCGGAGGTCCGGGCCCGCGTCTACAACGAGGCCGGCCTGACCTTCCAGGACATCAAGGAGATCGCCAGGACGACCGCCCCCGCCGGGGCGTAGCCGTACCGACCCGACCGGCCGACCGCCCCCGAGCGGCCGGCCGGTCGCGCGTTTCCGGCCGCGTGCTCCCGGCCGCGCCTCATCGGTCAGCCGCCCGACGGCCGCCGGGAGCGCGGGTCGAGCAGCTCGACCCGGCCCTCGCGGAGGTGGCCGCGGTGACCGTCCCCGTACTCCAGCCGCAGGCTGCGGTCCGCCGGGGCGCCGACCACGACGGCGCACTCGACCGCGGCGTAGGAGGACTCGCGGTAGACCCACACCCTGTCCCCGACGTGGAACTCCGCCGTCTCCGAGACGATCACCGGGCTCACCTCCCTTCGGGCCCCGCCCACTCGTCTGTACGGTGCGCGGCGCCCGGCTGTTCACCTCCGGCCGGAGCCGGCCGCGGTCACCGGCCGGGCTGCCGGGTCGGCGCCGTGCCGGTCGGCAGGTCGGCCGGGCGGCCCTCCTGGTCCACCGCGGTGCCGTCGGGGTAGCTGGCGCACTCGCTGCCCGCGCTCACCTCGAGGGTGTGGTACGCGGGGTCGAAGCGCAGCGAGGCGCTCTCCGCGAGGGAGCCGGGGCCGGTGTCCGGCGGCGTCAGCGTCAGGCTGGGGACCGGGGCGGACTCGTCGGAGGAGGCGACCGTCCAGCCCTGGGCGGTCAGGCTCTGCCGGGCCCGTCCGACCGCCTCCTCCCACTCGGGCCGGGTGACCCCGGTGAGGGTGAACCGCGCGCGCAGGGCGGCCGTGCGGGGCTGGTCGGCGCCGGTGTCGTTCATGCTCTCCAGGAGGTGGGAGAGGCCCCGGGCGGAGCAGGCGCCGTAGATCCGGGCCGTGATCCCGTCGTCGCCGCGGTGGTCGGGAGCCGGTGTCGCCTCCGGGCGCAGCGCGAGGGCCTCGTAGACGGTCTGCGTCCGGGCGTCCAGGTGCCGCGCGACGGCCGCCGGGTCCGCCACGGGGTACGGCTTGCCCGTCCAGGCCGCCTCCGCCGCCCCGTACGCCGTGTACCCGACCGTGCCGAGCACCAGGGCCCCGGCGGCCCCGGCCACCGCCGTGACCCGCACGGCCGTGCGGCGGCCCGGGCCGTCCTTCGTTGCGCGATTCCTCATGATCACCATCGTTCACCGCCGGGCCGGGCCGCCGCATGAGTACGGATACTCACCCGGCGGCGTCGGCGTACTCGCGGTCGGACGGGGCGGCGGGTCAGGCGTGGGCGGCGGCGCACTCCGGGTGGCCCCAGGAGCTGCCGACCTTGGTGATCTTGTCGCCCTTGGCGTACCCGCGGCTGCACGGGCAGGTGCCGGGGAAGCGGGCGTTCAGGGTGCGCGAGCCGCCGCTCCGCTTGGCGGCGCCCGTGCCGCCGGTGGAGGACACGGATGCCGTACGGGTGCTGCGCGCCTTGGGGGCCTTCGAGGCGGCGGCCGGGTCGGGGACGGGCAGGTCGGCGGCGGTGCCGGAGGCGTCCTGCTGGGTGCGGGCGGCGTCGCTGGCGGCCTTGTCGGCGATGGCGTTCAGCGGGTCGCCGTCCACCTGGTGGGCCGGCACGTACACGAAGGTGACGTCCCGGCCCTCCAGCAGGGCGTCGATCGCCTGGATCAGCTCCTGGTTGGCGACCGGCTTGCCGGCCGCCGTCTTCCAGCCGTTGCGCTTCCAGCCCTTCAGCCACTTGGTCACCGAGTCGCGGGTGTAGGTGCTGTCCAGCCGCACCTCCAGCGGCACCCCCGGGTCCGTCGCGGCCAGCAGCTGCCGCAGCGCCGTCAGCTCGCCCACGTTGTTGGTGCTGTGCCCGAGCGCGCCGGCCTGCCAGCGCTGGGGCGCCCCGGTGGCGTCCGCGACCACGTAGGCCCAGCCCGCCGGCCCGGGGTTGCCCTTGGCTGCTCCGTCACACGCTGCAATGACTCGTTCGACCATGCCCCGATCATGCCTGGTCGGACGGCCCGGAGACAAAGCCGCTCAGGTGCGCAGCAGGGGCAGCAGCAGCGCCGCCGACCAGCTGAAGTTGGTCGAGCTGTGCCCCTCCCCCGTCAGCGGGTCGTAGTTCTCCCGCACCGGGCCGTCCCCGGCCAGTCCGGCGGCGGTGGCCAGCAGCCGCTCGACGGTGCGCCGGGCGTCCTGCTCCCAGCCGTAGCGGCGCAGGCCCTCGATCGCGAAGTAGGTCTGGTCGAGCCAGGCCAGTCCGCGCCAGTAGCCGCCGGGGTCGAAGGAGGGCGAGCTGCGGGCCACGGTCGGGAACGGCATGGCGGTGCCGAACTCCGCCGGGTCGAGCAGCAGCCGGCGGACGGTACGGGCCTGGGCGGCGGTCGCGGTGCCGGACCAGAGCGGGATCGCGCCCTCGATGCCGCGGCCGCGGGCGGTGAGCCGGGCGCCGGTGGCCAGGTCGGTGTCGTGGAACCAGCCCGTGGCCGGGTCGTACATGGTGTCGCGCACGGCGGTGTCGATCCGGTCGGCGCCGGCGCGCAGCCGGTCGGCGGCGGGCCGGTCGCCGAGCTCGGCGGCGATCAGCGCCAGGTGGCGGTGGTCGGCGGCGAGGTAGGCGTTGAGGTCGACCGAGCGCTGGTCGAGCGACCAGCCGAGCAGCGTGCCGTTCACGTCCCGGTTGGGGACGACCGCGGAGGTGTCGAAGCGCGGGGCGTTGTCCATGCCGGACTCCCAGGCCGCCGCCTCCCGGCAGTCCTCGGCGGTCGCGTTGGCCGGGTCGACGGTGGCGCCGTACTGGCACAGGCCCTCGCCGAGGTGGTCGCGGGTGCGGTACCACCAGTCCCGGTAGGCGGTCAGTCTGGGCAGCATCTCGCGCAGGAAGGCGCGGTCGCCGCTGCGCCGGTAGACCTCCCAGACCGCCCAGGAGGCCAGCGGGGGCTTGGAGTTGCGCTCGTTCCAGTTGCCGCCGCCGGTGGTCTGGTCGTTGTAGAAGACGCAGTCGGGGACCATCCCGGCGTCCTGTGGGCGCTCGGCGGACCCGGACGGGACCTGGTGGTCGAAGACGGCGCGGATCTGGTCGGCGGCGAGGCCGGGGGCGAAGGCGGCGGTGCCGACGGCCTGCTTCCAGGTGTCCCAGGCCCAGATCCCGCTGAACCACTTGTAGGAGAGCGTGGGGGTGACGGCGTCGTGCCGGATCCTTCCGGCCGGGCTGCGCCAGTTGGTGACGAGGGTCTGGACGCACTTGGCGGCGGTGCGGCGGCGGGCGGCCGGGACGCCCTCGGTGGCGCGGACGAGGTACCCGTGCCAGCGGGCGGTGCCCTCCGCCGCGACCCGTTCCGGGGTGCGCAGCGCGGTGTCCGCCTCCTTCGCGGCGCGGGCGTACTCGGCCTCGGTGAAGGTGTAGCTCTCGGTCCAGTCCAGGCTGCGGGTCTCCCCCGGCGCCAGCCGTACGGGCTCGGCGAGTTCGGTGCGGTGGCCGTCGCCGTCGGCGCTCAGCACGACCCGGACGGGCCGGGCGTGGCGGACGGCGAAGCGTTCGGTGCCGTCGGTGAGGTAGTCCCAGGTCTGCCGGACCTTGGCGAAGCGCACCTCCACGCCGCGTTCGGCGGCGACCAGCTTCGGTGCCTCGCGCTGGGGGCCGGTGGCGGGGCGCAGCAGCCAGCCGGTCCAGGCGGCGGCGAGGGTCCGTACGGCCGGGCCGGTGTTGGCGAGCCGGGCGCGGAGCAGGGCGGTGCGGTTGCCGGCGAAGCGCAGGTCCAGGGTGAGGGCGAGGCCGCCGCCGAGGTCGTGGGTGAGCCGCAGCAGGCCGGGCAGCGAGGTGCCGCGGGCGGGGGCGCCGGCGGTGAGGTCCAGGGGGCGGCCCTGTTCGGTGAGCTGGAGGCGGGTCAGGCCGTCGCTGAGCCACCAGGGGTACTCCTGGGCGAGGTACAGCGGGCCGGTGAAGCCGCCCTGGGGGTCGGTGGGGCGGGGCAGGGCGTAGGCGTGCCAGGCGCCGAGGTCGGCGAAGACGGTGATCGGGTTGTTGCCGCGGGCGTCGCCGGGGTAGGCCTGGGCGGGGGTGCCGTGCAGGTCGAGGACGTCGGCGTAGCGCTCGCCGTCGACCGTGTCCGGTCCGTCCTGGGCGTGGGCGGCGGCCGGGGCGGCCAGGGTGCCGGCGGCGGCGACCGCCGAGGCGGCGAGGAAGTGGCGGCGGGTCAGCGGGTTCACGGGCGCTCCTCGGCGGCGGGGAGTCGGAGGACGGCGGCGCCGAGCGGCGCGAGGGTGACGGCGTCGCCGGTGGCGGCGCCGGTGAGCAGGTCGGTGCCGGGCGTGTCGAGGGGCACGCGGCGTTCGACGCCGCCGTGGTTGAGCAGGAAGAGGTACTGGCGGCCGTCGGCGGCGTGGCGGCGGGTGGCCTCGACGTCCGCCGGGAGGTCCGGTAGTTCGGCGCCCACGCCGGCTTCGGCGAGCGGCAGGTCGAGCACCCGGCCGGTGTCGGCGCCGAGGTGGCAGCTGAGGTACCAGGCGGTGCCGGCGCCCAGCCGATTGCGGGTGACGGCCGGGAGGCCGGCCAGCGTGCCGGAGGCGTAGCGGGCGAGGGTCTCGGCGCCCTCGGTCTCGATCCACTCGCTCCAGCGCTCGGCGCGCAGGTCGGCGCCGTGCGGCTCCGCGTGCGGCTCGGCGCCGTCCGACCGGGGGCCGTCAGGCGCGGTGCCGTCCAGCCGTACGGCGGTGGTCTCGCCGTCCGGGATCGGCCAGTGCTCGTCCACGACGATCCCGAGCAGTTCGCGCAGCGGCCCGGGGTGGCCGCCGGGGTGGATGTGGTCGTGCCGGTCGGCGATGCCGCTGAACGGGCCGCAGACCAGCCGGCCGCCGTCCCGTACGTAGGCGGTGAGGCGGTCGGCGGTGGCGGTGTCGAGCAGGTAGAGGTTGGGGGCGAGCACCAGCGGGTAGCCGTCGAGCCCGGCGGTGGGCGGGACGAAGTCGACGGTGACGCCGCGCTCGTGCAGCGCCGCGTACCAGGGGCGGAGCAGCTCGGGCCAGCGCATCCGGGCGGAGGGGTGGTCGTCGAGTTCCAGCGCCCACCAGCTGTCCCAGTCGAGCAGGACGGCGGCCCGTCCGCGCAGCCGGCTGCCGGCGATCTCGCCGAGGCGGCGCAGCTCGGCACCGAAGCGGACGGTCTCCTGCCAGCCGCGCGCGGCGGTGCCCCGGTGCGGGAGCATCGCGCTGTGGAACTTCTCGGCGCCTGCCACCGAGGCGCGCCACTGGAAGTGCAGGACGCCGTCGGCGCCGCGGGCGAGTGCCTGGAGCGACCAGAGGCGGTAGAGGCCGGGACGCTTGGGCACGTTGACCGGCCGCCAGCTGACCGCGGAGGGGGCCTGTTCCATCAGCAGCCAGGGGCGGCCGCCCTTGAGCGAGCGCATCAGGTCGTAGTTCATCGCCGCGTTGACGTGGGCGCGCGGGTCGGCCGGGTCGGGGTAGGCGTCGTCGGAGACGAGGTCCTCGTGCCGGCTCCACTCCCAGTAGTCCAGCGCCTTGAGCATCGACATGAAGTTGGTGGTGACGGGGACGCCGGGCGAGACCTCGTCCAGGACGGCCTTCTCGGCGCGGTGCAGGGCGAGTAGCGCGTCCGAGCAGAACCGGCGCCAGTCCAGCAGCTGGGTGGGGTTGACCGGGCCGGGCGCGGTGCGCGGCGGCTCGATCTGCTCGAAGGAGGTGTAGCGCTGCGACCAGAAGGCGGTGCCCCAGGAGCGGTTCAACTCCTCGATGCCGCCGTGCCGTTCGCGCAGCCAGCGGCGGAAGTCGACGGCCGAGGCGGGGCAGAAGCACTCCTGGACGTGGTCGCCGTACTCGTTGTGGATGTGCCACAGGGCGAGCGCGGCGTGGTGGCGGTAGCGTTCGGCGAGCGCCCGGGTGAGCCGGACGGCGGCCTCGCGGTAGGCGGGCGAGGAGGGGCAGTAGTGCTGGCGCGAGCCGAACTCCAGCCGGACGCCGTCGGCGGTGACGGGCAGCAGTTCGGGGTGGGCTCGGACCAGCCAGGCGGGCGGGGAGGCGGTGGCGGTGGCCAGGTCGACGGCGACGCCGTGCCGGTGGCAGAGGTCGAGCAGGCGGTCCAGCCAGCCGAAGTCCCAGCTGTCGGCGTCGGGTTGGAGGCGGGCCCAGGAGAACACGCCGACGGTGACCAGGTTGACCCCGGCCTCGGCCATCAGCTTCACGTCCTCGGCCCACACCTGCTCGGACCACTGCTCGGGGTTCCAGTCCCCGCCGTACAGCAGGCCGGGCACCCGGGTGAGGCGGTCGGTGGTCACGGTCAGGCGGTCGGTGGTCACGGTCGCGGTCATCCCTTCACGGCTCCGCCCAGCAGGCCCGCCACGAACTGCCGCTGGAAGAGCAGGAAGAGCACCATCAGCGGGAGCGTGGCCAGGAAGGAGCCGAGCATCAGGCCGGAGTAGTCGACGTGGGTCAGCCCGGTCAGCGTGTTGAGCGCGACCGGCACGGTGTACTTGTCCTCGGTGTTGAGCATCAGCAGCGGCCAGATGAAGCCGTTCCACTGGCCCATGAAGGTGAAGATCACCAGCGCGCCCAACTGCGGCCGTACGCACGGCAGGACGACCTGGTAGAAGGTGCGCAGCTCGCCGGAACCGTCGATCCGGGCCGACTCCAGGAGTTCGTCGGGGAAGTCCAGGAAGCCCTGGCGCATCAGCAGGATGCCGAAGGAGTTGGCCAGGAAGGGGACGATCACCGCCTGGTAGGTGTCGATCCAGCCGAGGCTGGCCATCATCTGGAACAGCGGGACGAGCAGCACCTGCAGCGGGATCATCATGGTCGCCAGCACCAGGCCGAGCAGCAGCCCGCGGCCGCGGAAGCGGTACTTGGCCAGCCCGTAGCCGCACATCGCGGACAGCAGCGAGCTGAGCGCGGTGTAGACGACGGCGATCCCGAGGCTGTTGAGCATGACCCGGCCGAAGCCGATGGTCTCCTGGAGGTGCGCCAGGTTGCGCAGCAGGTTGCCGCCGGGCAGGAACGGCGGTGGGGAGTGGAACAGTTCGGAGCTGCTGTGGGTGCTGGCGATCAGCATCCAGGCGAAGGGCACCAGGCTGAGCACGGCGCCGAGGGTGAGGGCGGCGAGGACGGCGATCCGGCCGAGGCGGGCGGGCAGCGGGGCGCGGCCGCTACGACGCGGCGCGGCGGTGGTGACGGCACTGCGGGCGGCAGTGGTGGTCACGGTGGTCATCGGCGGCGTTCCCTTCCGTAGAGCCGGAACTGGAGCAGCGAGACCGCCGCGATGATCAGCACGACCACCCAGGCGATGGCGGCCGCGTAGCCGAAGTCGAGCTGCTGGAAGCCGACCTTGTAGAGGTAGACCACCGGGGTGAGGGTCGCGTCGCCGGGGCCGCCGCGGGTCAGTACGTAGTTCTCGTCGAAGAGTTGCAGGGTGCCGATGGTGGAGGTGATGACGCAGAACAGCACCACCGGGCGCAGCTGTGGCAGGATCACGCCGCTGTAGGTGCGCACGGTGCCGGCGCCGTCGAGGGCGGCGGCCTCGTACTGGTCGCGGCCGATCGCCTGCAGTCCGGCCAGCAGGATGACGGCGTTGTAGCCGGTCCACCGCCAGGTGACCGAGCCGATGAGCGAGATCCGGGCCCAGGTGGGCGAGTTGAGCCAGTCGACCGGGCCGAGGCCGAGCGCCTGGAGGAGCTGGTTGGCGAGGCCGCCGTCGGTCCGCAGCAGGACCTGGAAGACCACGGCGTAGGCGACCAGGGTGGTGATCGCGGGCAGGAAGAACACCGCCCGCCAGCCGGCCCGGAACCGCAGCCAGGACTGGTTGAGCAGGACGGCGAGCACCAGGGCGAGGCCGATCATCACGGGCACCTGGACGGCGAGGATCAGGCCGGTGTTGACCAGGGAGTGCAGGAAGGCCGGGTCGTGCAGCATCCGCCGGTATTGGTCCAGGCCGACCCAGACGTCGGCGCCGTCGCGGCGGGCGGTGAAGCTCTGGTAGAGGCTGGCGCCGAGCGGATAGGCGAAGAAGGCGACGAAGAGCGCGGTGGTGGGCCCGGCGAACAGCCAGGCGGCGGTGCGTGGGGAGCGTCGGCGGCGGGCGGGGGCGGCCTGGGTGGTCGCCGACGGCTTGCGCAGGGTGGCCGGGAGGCTGCTGGTCATCGGGCCCGCCTACCCGACCGTCTGGCGGCCGGTCGCGGTGGCGATCTGGCGGGCGGCGGAGCGCAGGACGGTGCCCGGGTCGGCGCCGTTGTGCAGCACCTGGTTGACGGCGGTGGTGACGATGTCGCCGGCCTTGGAGTCGTCGGCGGTGAGCTCGACGGTGGGGATGGCGCGGGTGAGTCCGGCGAACAGCTGCATGGCCGGCTGGCCACCGTAGTAGGGGGCGGACTGCTGGAAGTACGGGTCGTCCAGGGCGGGGAGGTAGGCGGGGAAGAGGCCTTCGTGCTGCATCATCGAGGCCTGGTTGGCCTTGTCGGCGAGCAGGAAGGAGAGGAAGGCCCAAGCCGTCTCCGGGTTCCGGCTCTGCGCGGTGACGCACAGGGTGGAGCCGCCGCTGTTGGAGGTGCGGGGGCCGCCGGGGGTGAAGGCGGGCAGCGGGACGACGCCGACCTTCCCCCCGAGGTCGGCCATGTCGCTGGTGAGGGTGCCGTCCCACCAGGCGGCGGTGGGGGTGGTGGCGGCCTTGCCGTCGTGGGTGCCGGAGACGAGCCCGGACCAGCCGTTCTCGAAGTCCACCAGGTCGCGGTCGACGAGCTGCTTGAGCAGGGTGAGCGCGCGTTCGGCGGCGGGGGTGGCGACGGCCACCTTGCCGTCGGTGAACCAGCGCTGGCCCTGCTGCTGGAGCAGCATGGCGAAGAAGCTGTCCTGTTTGGCGTCCAGGATGAGCAGCTTCCTGCCGGTGGCGGCCTTGAGCGCGGTGCCGGCGGTGAGGTAGTCGTCCCAGGTGGCGAGGCCGGCCGGGTCGATGCCGGCCTGCTGGAACAGGTCGCGCCGGTAGAACAGGGCGCACGGCCCGCTGTCCCAGGGCAGCGCGAAGACCTTGCCCTTGGCGTCCGTGACGGTCCGCCAGGACGCCTCCGCGTACTGGGACTTGAGGCCTGCGGCGCGACTGGTGAGGTCGACCAGGCCGTTCGGGAAGTTGCCGATGTAGGTGGGCAGCTTGTGGCCCTCGACGGTGAGGATGTCGGGCAGTCCGCTGCCGGCGCCGAACCCGACGGAGATCTTGTCGTAGGCGTTGTCGTAGCCGATGTCCACCACGTCGACGGTGGTGCCGGGGTGGGCCTGTTCGAAGGCCTTGCCGAGCCGTTGCATGGCCTTGGCGGCGACGTCCCAGGACCAGATGACGACCTTGCCGGAGAGGGCGGCGCCCGGGCTGCCGGTGAGCTGCTTGGCACTGGTGCCGCCGGCGCCGCCGGTCGCGCAGCCGGTGGCGCCGGCCATCAGCAGCGCGCCGCCCGCGAGTCCGGCGGAGAGGATCCGGCGCCGTGCCGGACCTGATCTCAATTCGCCCTGGTCACGGGCTGGTTGGGGATCTTTTTTGTGCCGGGTTCGTGCGGACATCTTGCCTCCCGACTGGTGAATGCCGAATGCTGTATACAGAACTCAGCATTCACAACCCCGTCAAGGCTTGTGACTGAAATCGCGGAAGGTGCCAGCATGAGCACACGCGTCCCCCGAACCCACCCGTACATCCCCAACTCCGCCCCGCAGGTGAGGAAAGCGATGCTGGCGGAGGTCGGCGCCCAGGACGTCGAGGAGTTCTACGCCGACATCCCGGCCGCCCTCCGGCTGGACCGCCCGCTGCGGCTGCCCGAGCCGCTCGGCTCCGAGGCCCGGCTGGTCGCCCACATGGAGGAGCTGCTCTCCCGCAACACCGCCGTCCCGCCGGGCCGCAGCTTCCTCGGCGCCGGCTGCTACCGCCACCACGTGCCCGCCGTGGTGGACGAGATCGTCAACCGCAGCGAGTTCCTCACCGCCTACGCGGGCGAGCCGTACGAGGACCACGGCCGCTTCCAGGCACTGTGGGAGTACCAGTCGCTGATGGCCGAACTGCTGGCCGTCGACGTCGTCAACGTGCCGACGTACGACGGGTTCCAGGCCGCCGCGACGGCGCTGCGGATGGCCGGACGGGCCACCGGGCGGCGCCGCCTGGTGCTGGTCGGCGCGATCGACCCGGACCGGATCTCCCGGATCCGCGACTACGTCCGGGGCGTCCACGAGCTCGTCCTCGTCCCGGCCGATCCCGCCGCCGTCCGGGCCGCGCTCGCCGAGGGCGACACCGCCGCCGTCTACGCCCAACTCACCGACCACGACGGCCGGGTGGACCAGGAACTGCCGCAGTACATCGAACTCGCCCACCACGCGGGCGCGTTGGCCGTCGCCCACGTCCACCCGCTCAGCCTCGGCGTGCTCACCCCGCCCGCCGAGCTCGGCGCCGACCTCACCTGCGGCGACCTCCAGCCGCTCGGCATCCACCCGAGCTACGGCGGCGGCAACGCGGGCTTCATCGGCAGCGCGGACGACGAGCGCCTGGTCGCCGAGTACCCGAGCCGGCTGTTCGGCCTCGTCCCCACCGACGTCCCCGGCGAGTACGGCTTCGGCGACGTCGCGTACGAGCGCACCTCCTTCGCGGTGCGCGAGGAGGGCAAGGAGTGGGTCGGCACCGCCGCCGCCCTGCACGGCATCGCCGCCGGGGTCTACCTCACGCTGATGGGCCCGCACGGCATGCGGGAGATCGGCGCGACGATCCTCGCCAACACCGCCTACGCCCGGCAGCGGCTGGCCGAGGTCCCCGGCGTGGAGCTCGCGGACCCGCAAGCCGTCCACTTCGCCGACTTCACCGTCCGCTACACCGGCGAGCGCACCGCCGCCGAGACCGCCGAGGCCCTGCTCGCCCGCGGCCTGCACGGCGGCACCCCGGTCGGGGCCGACGGGGCCGCGGCCCGTGAGGGCCGCTACTGCGTGACCGAGCTGCACACCCGGGCCGACATCGACCGCCTCGCCGACGCACTTGAGGAGATCGCGAAGTGACGAATCGTCCGACCAGCGAGCCGGTGAACCCGCGGATCGCCCCCAAACCCGCCCTGCGCCGCTTCCACCAGGCCCGCTGGGACGAGAAGCTCGTCTTCGAGCTCGGCGCCCCCGGCGAGCGCGGCGTCCTGCCTCCGCTGCCCGAGGCCGCCGTCACCGCCGCCGTCGGCGACCCGGCCGAGCGGCTGCCCGCCGCGCTGCGCCGCGCCACACCGCCCGCCCTGCCCGAACTCGGCCAGCAGCAGGTGCTCCGGCACTACCTGCGGCTCTCCCAGGAGAACCTCGGCGCCGACCTCAACGTGGACGTCGGCCAGGGCACCTGCACCATGAAGTACAGCCCCAAGGTCAACGACACCTTCGTCCGCGACCCCCGGATCGCCGCCCTGCACCCCGCGCAGGACCCCTCCACCGTCCAGGGCGTGCTCGAACTCGTCCACCGGCTGGAGCAGTTGCTCAAGGAGGTCTCCGGCATGGACCGGGTCAGCCTCCAGCCCGGCGCGGGCTCGGCGGCGATCTGGACCAACGTCTCGGTGATCCGCGCCCACCACGCCGCGCGCGGCGAACTGGAGCAGCGCGACGAGATCATCACCACCGCCTTCTCCCACCCCTCCAACGCCGCCTGCGCCAAGACCGCCGGCTTCCGGGTGATCACCCTGCACCCCGACGCCGACGGCTACCCCGACATCGAGGCGCTGCGCGCCGCCGTCGGCCCGCGCACCGCCGCGCTGCTCATCACCAACCCCGAGGACACCGGCATCTACAACCCCCGGATCGCCGAGTTCGTCCGGATCGTCCACGAGGCCGGCGGCCTGTGCGCCTACGACCAGGCCAACGCCAACGGCATCCTCGGCATCACCCGGGCCCGCGAGGCCGGCTTCGACCTGTGCCACTTCAACCTCCACAAGACCTTCTCCACCCCGCACGCCTGCGGCGGACCGGCGGCCGGCGCCTGCGGCGTCACCGCCGAACTCGCGCCCTACCTGCCGCGCCCCACCGTCGAGTTCGACGGCGAGCGGTACGTCCTGGACGACGACCGGCCGGACTCGGTCGGCAAGATCCGCCCCTACCTGGGCGTCGTGCCGAACCTGGTGCGCGCCTACGCCTGGATCACGGCCCTGGGCGCCGAGGGGCTGCGCGAGGCCGCCGAGACCGCCGTGCTCAACAACAACTACCTGCTGCACCGGGTACGGCGGATCCGCGGCGTCTCCGTCCCGTACGCCGAGGGCCGCCCCCGGGTCGAGCAGGTCCGCTACAGCTGGCAGCAGCTCAACGAGGACACCGGCCTGCACAGCGAGGACCTCGGCTACCGCGCCGCCGACTTCGGCACCCACTACTGGACCAGCCACCACCCGTACGTCGTCCCGGAGCCGATGACGCTGGAGCCCACCGAGTCCTACTCCCGGGCCGACCTGGACGAGTACGCGGCGATCCTCGCCGAGGTCGCCCGCGAGGCGTACGAGGACCCGGAGACCGTCCGCACCGCGCCGCACAACTCCACCGTGCACCGGATCCGGCACGAGCCGCTGGACGACCCGGCGGTCTGGGCGGTCAGCTGGCGCGCCTACCGCCGCAAGGTCCTGGGCGAGCGGCCGTGACCTCCGCCCCGGGCGCCCGGATCGGGCTGGTGGTCAACCCGGTCGCCGGCCTCGGCGGCCTGGTCGGCCTCAAGGGCAGCGACGGAGCCGAGGTCCAGCGGCGGGCCCTGGCGCTCGGGGCCCGTCCGCAGGCCGTCGCCCGGGCAGCGTTGACGATCGGTCAACTTCCGCCGGACGTCGAGCTGATCACCGTCGACGGCCCGATGGGCGCCGCCGCGGCGCGGGCGGCCGGCCGGCCCGCGCGGGTCGTCCACCACTCCACGGGGGGACCGAGCACCGCCGCCGACACC
>NZ_JBHVEU010000226.1:0-14604 GCF_042802075.1 Kitasatospora sp. NPDC057518 | reverse complement strand
GCGGAACGGTGGGCTCAGGCGACCGGCCGGCTCAGGCGGACGACTCCTTCGGCCGGCGCACCGACCAGAGCACGGTGCCGTCGATCAGGACGTTGCAGCCGAGGAACGCCAGCAGGTAGGCGGAGGAGTCGGCCTCGCCGGGGAGCTTGGGGGCGACCCGCCCGGCCGGGTCCATCCGGACGGTGATCACCTGGCCGCGCTTGAACCGGGGGGAGCTCTCCGTGAGCGGGCCGCCCGGCACGTCGTCGTTCAGCTCCGTGGAGGCCAGGCTGTACGCCCGCCCGGTGCCGTGGAGCGCGTCGGTGACCTTCTCGTCGACGACCACGGCCTGCACGGTCCGCCCCGAACCCAGGATCAGGTTCGCCCAGGCCTCGGTACCGGCCAGGTAGGCGACGAAGCCGACGACGGAGATGCCCAGGCCCCAGGCGACCATGTTCTTCTGGAACCGGGGGTTGCTGTCGGCGTCGCGGCGCACGGCGAACGCGTACAG
Organism: Kitasatospora sp. NPDC057518; assembly: GCF_042802075.1. Taxonomy (NCBI): domain Bacteria; kingdom Bacillati; phylum Actinomycetota; class Actinomycetes; order Kitasatosporales; family Streptomycetaceae; genus Kitasatospora; species Kitasatospora sp. NPDC057518. The sequence goes on along the minus strand of NZ_JBHVEU010000226.1, from coordinate 14,114 downwards.
CACGATCAGCGGGTAGGCGAGCCCCACCACCGCGGCGAGGAACGAGTTGACGTAGACGTCCAGCGCGATGACGCCGACGAGCACCGCCGTGGTGACGGCGATGAGGGCCAGGGCCCCGCCGAGTCGGCGGGGCCCGCTCCGGGTGGTGCCCTGGTCGGGCTGGGTGATCGTCACCCGAAGGCCTTCCGGATGTTGTCCTGCCGCTCGGGCGGCAGGGCGTTCGACGTCTCGTTCAGCGGGGGGTAGAAGGAGATCCCGCTGATGGCGGCGCCCACCAGGACCGACCAGCCGTCCCAGTAGTCCAGGTGCTGGGTGGAGAAGACGACGGCGAGCACGTGGGGGCTCCACGGGTGCGCGAACAGGGCCTCCAGCTGGCGGACGGTGGTGACGCCCGACCCCGGCAGGCCGTAGGCCGTCCCGGACACGGGCACGGCCAGGTCGCGGACGGTCACGGCGGCCCGGCCGAGCGGGAAGTCGAGGACCTCGATGTCGGCGTCCGGCCAGGCGGTCGCGAGCTCCCGGGCGACGCGCTGGGGGTAGCCGCCCGGGGCGCCCTGCTCCTGCTCGCGCAGGTACAGGCTGAACACGCCCTGGACGATCTCGCCCTCCTCGGTCTGCACCAGGCAGTTGGAGACGTGCACCGCACCCTCGCGCAGCTGTGCCTGGAGGGCGAGCTCGGCGGAGACGGCGATGCCGAGCTTCTGCTCCGGACCGGCGTCGGTGAGCCCGTCGAGCCCGTCCACGATCCGGCTCATCCGGTCGCCCGGGTCCTCGGCCAGGTCGATGTCCGTGAACCCCTCGGGCAGGGAGAGCCAGACGGACGGCATGGTCGTATCAGTCATGTCCCACTCCCCAGACACCGGTGACGATCGCGCTGCCGCCGCCGAGCAGGGCGGGCAGGATCCGGCCCTTGCCGCTGCCGCCGATGGCGCCGCCGGCGCCGTTGAGCGCGGTGCCGCCGCCGGTGGTGTAGTTGATCGCGGCGCCCAGCCCCGGGCTCGGGCTGTCGGTGAAGAGGCCGGCCGCGGTGGGGGCCGTCAGCGCGACCCCGCTGGCCGCCTGCACGCCGTCGGAGACGTTCATCGCGGCGGCCTTGGAGAGCCCGAGCTTCATGGCGGGCTTCTCGATCGCGGTGGTGAAGATCGGGCTGGCCGGGTCCATCGCCCGGGCGGCGACGCGGATCTCCTTGGCGCCGGCGCTCACGGCCTTGGCCCCGCCCTCGGCGGCGCGGGCGCCCCGGAACGCGGTGACCCCGCCCTTGAGGAGGGCGCCTCCGGGCAGGGCCCCGAGGAGGTCGCCGGCCAGGGTGAGGTCGTTGCCGAGGTTGTCCCAGCTGGTCGGCATCAGGCCCTTGATGCCGTACTGCTTGGCGTGCAGGCCCGCCGCGCCGACGCTCAGCAGGATGGCGGGCAGGGCGAACGCGGGGCAGAAGATGGCCGCGACGCCGCAGATGCCGGAGGCCACCGTCAGCAGGTCCCCGCCGTGCTTGCTGAACCAGTCGCCGATCTTGCTGAGCATGCCCGGCTCCGGCGGGGCCTTGCTGTCGGCGGCCTTGCGGACGGCCTCGGCCGTCTTCTGGGCGTCCGACTTGTGGGTCCCGGCGAGCTCGTGGGCCTGCTTCTGGAGGCCGGCCAGCTCGTTGGAGGCGCTGGTGAGCAGACTGGCGGCGGAGTCCAGGTGGTTCTTCGCCGTGTTGTAGCGCTGCTCCGCGGCGGCGAGGCTGGCGTCGTCGGGGTAGGAGCGGCCGGCCAGTTGGAGGTCGGGGGCGGCGGCCGCGGCGCTGTGGGCCTTGTCCGCCTCCTCCTTCTTCTTCTTGGCGGCGACCGCGGAGGCGGCCAACTCGGCGGCCTTGGGCTGGTGTTCGGTCAGCGCCTTGTACCAGACGTCGAGCGCCGTGTAGGCCGAGGTGATCGAGTCGGCGGCGTCCTGGAGGTAGCCGGGGAGCTTGCCGAACTGCTCGGAGAACTTCTTGGCGGCCTCACCCGTCCACTGGCCCTCGTTGTTGGAGATCTGGGAGAGCGTGGTGTGCACACCGCTCAGGTGTTGGCCGACCCGGCGCAGGCTGGTGCTGAGCGCGGTGACGGCGGCGGAGTCGCCGGGCGTGGGGTTGAAGCCGAGGCCGGACCAGTCGGGCGCCGGCGTGGGGGCGCTCACGACTGCCCCGCCGGGGCGAGGACCTTGACGATGCTCTGCTCGGTGCCGTCGTAGTTCTTCTGCACCTGCTCAAGGCCCTCGTCCAGGGCCTTGACGCACTCGCGGACCTTCTTCAGGCCGAACTGCCACTTGTCCTTGAAGTGCCCGCAGGCCTCGTCCAGGAAGTCGAAGCCGGTGCCGGTGTGGCCGGCCGCCTCGAAGGCCTTGAGGCCCTGGTCGAGTTCGTCGGCACAGCCTTTGAGGTCTTGGGCCAGTTTTGCGAGGAATTCGGTACTGACTTTGAAGTCGGACACTTTCGCCCCCCGATGCGTCGATTGTCGGACCGGGCGAGCATAGCTCCAGCCGACCGGGGAGAGATCGTCCCGGTCGTAACCGGAGGCGGTCGTTACGGGACCTTTACGGGCCGTCGACGCCTTCTTGACGTCGGCGGCCCAGCTTCGAGGTGTACACGTACGGTCGGTCTCAGCGGCGCCAGAAGCCGCGCTTCTTCGGGGTGACGAGCCGCACCACGGCCGTGACGAACAGCTCGGCGACGGGGGAGGGCCCCGGGCCGTGGTTGAGGTGGCTCTCGGCGGTCCACTCGCCGAGGACGGTGCCGGGGCTGCCGTCGAAGGGGCTGAACGCGTGCTCCAGGGTCACGTAGCGGACGGTCCTGGCGCCGCCCGGCTGGACGGCGGCGACGAAGTGGGCCTCGGTGGCGCCGACCGGGGCGGGCAGGGTGACCAGCAGCATGTGGTGGCCGTCGACCGACAGGTGGCGGCAGTCGAGGCCGTGGTCGGGCAGGCGGTCCTCGGGCGGCAGGGTGCTGCCGAGGTCGTCCCAGATCTGGGTGACGACGGGCAGCAGGCTGCCGCCGTCCGGGGTCGGGGTGGCCACGCGCGGGCCGAACTCCAGCACTTGGCGGGCCAGCTCGCGGTGGACGAAGCGGTAGTGGTGTGGGCGGGGGTCCGTCATGGGGGACACCGTAGCGAAGCGTCCGGGGCGGGTCGTCGGCACGTCCGACTTCCCGCCCCGGCAGGGGAGTTGACCAGCGAATTCAGAGTTGACTGAGCGTCAGAAAGAGCTTTGGAAACGGCGTCAGGAGTGCCCGCCCCTGAGGTTGAGCACGACCACCCCGACGATCACCAGCGCGATCCCCAGCCACTGGAGCCGCCCGAGCGACTCGCCGAAGGCGACCACCCCGATCCCGGCGACCGCCGCGGTGCCGGCCCCGGACCAGACCGCGTAGGCGACCGAGACCGGTATGTGCTTGAGCGCGCGGCCGAGCAGCAGGAAGGAGAGCACGTAGCCGACACCGACGCCGAGGCTCGGCCAGAGCCGGGTGAACCCCTCGGTGAGCTTGAGGCAGCTGGTGGCGCAGACCTCGCTGATGATGGCCAGGGCGAGCAGGAGATAGGGCATGTCAGGGTCGAACCGCGCCGGCGCCGGCGAGCTTCCCGAGCAGGGCGAGGTCGGCCTGCTCCAGGCTGGCGAGCAGGGTGATCCGCTCGCCCCGCGGCATCGGCACCGGGGTGGACGGCACGGCGAGCACGGCGCAGCCGGCCGCGGTGGCGGAGGCGACCCCGGTCGGGGTGTCCTCGACGGCGAGGCAGTCGGCCGGGTCCAGGCCGAGCCGTTCGGCGGCGGCGAGGTACGGGTCGGGCGCGGGCTTGGTGCGCGGGGTGTCCTCGGCGGCCAGGGTGACGGCGAACCAGTCCCGGCCGATGGCGGACAGCACCAGGTCCACCACCCGGCGCGGGGAGGCGGAGACCAGCGCGGTCGGCACCCCCGCGTCGCGCAGCGCGGCCAGCAGGGCGAGCGCGCCGGGGCGCGGCACCGTCTCGGCGGCGACCTTGGCGGCGAAGGACTCGCCGAGCCGGGCGGCGAGTTCGGCCTCGCTCAGGGCGGTGCCGCTGACCGCGTGCAGGTGGGCGGCGGTGTGCTCGACGGCCTGGCCGAGCACCTCGGGGGCGTCCTGGTCGGTGAGCGGGTGGCGCAGTTCCTCGGCGATTTCGGCGGCGGTCTGCCACCACAGCTGCTCGGTGTCGACCAGGGTGCCGTCCATGTCGAACAGGACGGCGGCGGGCAGCGCGTTGGACGCGGGCATGGCGGTGTCAGGCATGGCGGTACCTTCGGTGGTTCTCCGGCGCTTCGTCGGCGCTTCTTCGGTGCTCCGCCGGTACGTTGTCGGGCGGAGCGGGGAGGTACGAGGCTCTCAGGCGGCGCGGCGGTCCACCAGCACCGGGCGCTCCGGCAGGGTGAGCGCGGCCCGGGCGCCGGCCGGCAGTGCGGCGGCGGCCTCGGTGGGCAGGTCGGCCTTGACCTCGGTGCCGTCGTCCAGGCGGACGGTGAGCCGGGTGACGGCGCCCAGGAAGGAGGCGGTGACCACCAGCGCGGGGCCGTCCTCGGCCGGGGTCAGGGTGACGTTCTCCGGGCGGACCAGCACCTGGAGCTCGCCGTCGGCCGGGACCGCGCCGTCCACCGCGTGCCGGCGGCCGAGCACCTCGACGCCGTCCGAGGTGCGGGTGCACGGGATGCGGCTCATGGTGCCGACGAACTCGGCGACGAAGGCGGTGGCCGGCCGGCCGTACAGCTCGGACGGGGCGGCGCACTGCTCCAGCCGTCCGGCCCGCAGCACCGCGACCCGGTCGGCCATCGACAGCGCCTCCTCCTGGTCGTGGGTGACGAACAGGGTGGTGATGCCCAGCTCCTGCTGGAGGCGGCGGATCTCCTCGCGCAGCTGGAGGCGGACCTTGGCGTCCAGCGCGGACAGCGGCTCGTCCAGCAGCAGGACGCGCGGCTGGAGGGCGAGCGCGCGGGCGAGCGCGATGCGCTGCTGCTGGCCGCCGGACATCTGGTGCGGGTAGTGGTCGGCGCGGTGCGGCAGGCCGACCAGCTCCAGCAGCTCCAGGGCCCGCTTGCGGCGCTCGGCCTTGCCGGTGCCGCGCATCCGCAGCCCGAAGGCGACGTTGTCCAGCGCGGTCAGGTGCGGGAAGAGGCTGTAGGACTGGAACACCATGCCCGCGTCGCGCTTGTGCGCGGGGATCGCGGTGATGTCCTGGCCGTCGACCAGCACCTCGCCGGAGTCGTGCTGCTCGAAGCCGGCCAGGATGCGCAGCGCGGTGGTCTTGCCGCAGCCGGACGGGCCGAGCAGGGCGAGCAGCTCGCCCGGGCGGACGGTCAGGTCCAGGCCGTCGAGGGCGGTGGTGGCGCCGAACGCGCGGCGCAGGGAACGGAATTCGACGGTGGCGCTGCCGGGGGCGAGCGGGGCGTCGGCGGCGATGGCGGTGGCCGTGGTCATGACTGGTGACTCCGGGGGGTTTCAGGAGGTGGCGGTCTTGGCGCGGCGCTCGCGCCCGGCGGTGGCCAGCAGGAGCAGCAGCAGCCAGGTGAGCAGCAGGCTCAGGATGGAGACCGCGACCGACATGTGGGCCTGGCTGTTGCCGACCGAGTAGATCCAGACCGGGAAGGGCTGGAAGCCGAGGATCGAGGCGGTGGTGAACTCGCCGAGCACCAGGGCCAGGGTGAGGAAGGAGGCGTTCAGCAGCGCCCCGCGCAGGTTGGGCAGGACGACGGTGAACACCGCGCGCGGCCAGCTCGCGCCGCAGTTGCGGGCGGCCTCGACCAGGGTGCGCACGTCCATCGAGCGCAGGCCGGCGTCCAGGGCGCGGTAGGCGAGCGGCAGGGCCATCAGCACGTAGGCGATGACCAGCACCAGCGGGAAGTCCGGGTCCTGGATGAACACGAAGGTCTGGAAGAACGGGGTGTCCATCAGGTAGTCCGGGCCCCAGCGGAGCACGCCGATCAGGCCGGCGGTCAGCGCGACCGGCGGGACGACCAGCGGCAGGGTGCAGAGCACGTCGAGCACCGGGCGCAGCTTCGGCGAGCCGAGCCGCACGGAGATCAGCGCCGGGACGAGCAGGAGCAGCAGCACCACGACGGTCACGACGGCGAGGCCGAGGGTCAGCCAGAGGCTGTCCAGGAAGCCGGGGGCGGAGAGCAGCCCGGTGTAGGCCGCGAAGGAGATGCCCTGGGGGTCGTCGATCGAGAACCAGAAGGAGGCCGCGAGCGGGACGACGAAGTAGACGCCGGCGAGCAGCAGCACGGCTCCGCGCCACCAGCGCACGGTGCGTCGGCCGGGGCGGGCGGGGGTGGTCAGCTGAGCCATCGGGCGCTCCGGCGCTGGAGGGGGAGGTACACGGCCATCACCAGGACGGCCACGAAGATCATGTTGAGGCTGAGGGCGAGGGCGAGGTTGCCCTGGCCGACCAGCACGTTGCCGGAGAGCGCGTCCGCGATCGAGCGGCTGACCAGCGGGACGGTCGCGCCGACCATGGCGGCGGCCGTCGCGTAGGCGGCGAAGGCGCTGCCGAAGAGCAGCACGAAGCCGCCGAGCAGGGAGGGCAGCAGGATCGGCAGGGCGACGTGGAGCCAGTACTGGACGGTGGTGGCCCGGTTGTTCTGGGCCGCCTCGCGCCACTGGGTCCGCAGGCCGTCCAGGGCCGGGGTGATGGTGAGCACCATCAGCGGGACGAGGAAGTACAGGTAGACGACGGTCAGGCCGGTGAACGAGTACAGCGACCAGCCGTGGTCGGTGAGGTGCAGCAGCTTGGTGATCTCGCCGGCGTTGCCGAGGGTGGCGACGAACGCGAAGGCGAGCGGCAGGCCGCCGAAGTTGGCGAGCACGCCGGAGGCGGTGAGCACCGCCTGGCGCAGCCAGCCGCGCCGGGAGGTGACGACGGCCTGGGCGAGCGGCAGGCCGAGGACGGTGGCGAGCAGCGCGGTCAGCGCGGAGAGCTTGAGGCTGCTCAGCATGGCCGTCTGGTAGCCGCCCTGGACGGAGGCCGTCAGGTTGTCGAAGGTGAACTGCCCGGCACCGGACTCCGCGTCGCTGGAGGTGGTGAACGCGCCGATCACGATGGCGACGGCGGGGAGGCCGAAGCCGATCAGGAAGAACAGCAGCAGCGGCACGGCCGCCAGCCAGGACGCGCCGCCGAGGCGGGCGAGCGGCCGGCGCCGCGGGCCGGGCGCGGTGGTGGTGGGGGAGGTGGTCGTGGCGGTGGCGGACGCCCCCGCGCCGCCACCGGGGGAGGTGGCGGCGGGGGTGGTCGGCACCGGGGTGGGAGCCGTGGTCATGAGTGCCTTTTCTCAGCCCGAAGTGCGGTACGTGGCCTGGGTGTCAGCCCGCGATCGCCTTGGTCCAGTTCTCGGTGACGACCTTCTTGGCCGCGTTGATCTGGTCGACGGTCGGGAAGGTGGTGAACGGCTTCTCGACGGTGGGCAGCTTGGCGGCGCCGGCGGCGTCCAGGGTGCCGTCCTTCTTCAGGGCCTCGAAGGTGGACGGGGTGGCGTAGCCGCCGAGGAAGAGGTTCTGGCCCTCGGTGCTGAACAGGTACTCCTGCCACAGGCGGGCGGCCGCCGGGTGCGGGGCCCACTTGTTGACGGCCTGGTTGTAGAACTGGGCGTAGGAGCCGTCGGTCGGGATGGAGACCTTCCAGTCGACGCCCTTGTCCTTGAACTCGTCGGTGTAGCCGGCGTTCAGGTAGGACCAGTCGATCGAGATCGGGGTCTCGCCCTTCTCGACGGTGGCCGGGGTCGACTCGACCGGGTTGAAGTTGCCGGACTGCTTCAGCTTGCCGAAGAAGTCGATGCCGGGCTGGATGTTGTCCAGCGAACCGCCGTTGGCGAGCGCGGCCGCGTAGACGCCGCCGAAGGCGGAGCCGGACTTGGTCGGGTTGCCGTTGAGGGCGACCTGGCCCTTGTACTCCGGCTTGAGCAGGTCGGCGAAGGTCTTCGGGCAGTTGGCGATCTTCTTGGCGTCGCAGCCGATGGAGACGTAGCCGCCGTAGTCGTTGACGGCGGCGCCGTTCGCGTCCTTCATGGTGTCCGGCACCTTGTCGAAGGTGGCGACCTTGTAGGGGGCGAGGATGCCGTCCTTGACCGCCTGGAGGGCGAAGGCGCTGCCCAGGTCGACCACGTCGGGGGCGCGGTCCTGGCCCTTGCGGGAGTTGATCGCGTTGATCTCGTCCTGGCTGGAGCCGTCCGGGTTCTCCTCCTCGACCTCGATGCCGTACTTGGCCTTGAAGCTGTCGATGATCTTGCCGTAGTTCGCCCAGTCCCGGGGCAGCGTGATGACGTGCAGCTTGCCCTCCTTCTTGGCGGCGGCGATCAGGCCGTCCATGCCGCCGAAGTCGGCGGCGGAGGTGGCCGTCTTGGCGTCCTTGGCGCCGCCCTGGGCGGTGTCGCCGGACTTGGCGCTCGAACCGGCGGAGCCGCAGGCGGTGAGGGAGAGCGCGGCGGCGGTCAGGACGGCCGCGAAGGCGGCGGCGCGGGCGCGGTGCACGGTCACGGGGAAGTCTCCTGTTAAGGGGGCGTACTGCGAGGGCGCTCGCGGGGGGTTCCGCGGGCTGGCGTCTCGCGAAGGATCGCGAAGGCCTGGGACGGCCTGCGAAGGTTCGTGAAGCCTTGCGAAGGTTCGCGAGGCCTTGCGGAGGGCGGCGGGCCGACCGGGGTGAGCGATCGATCGACGTCGTCCGAGTTGACTAGCCAACTTCGCTGACGGCAGTAAGTACGCCGGAGTCCGGTGACGGGAAGGTGAACGGACGGCCCAGCGCCGGGGTCGGGTGCGGGAACGGTGGAATCCGGCCATCGGAGCGTGATCCGTTCGGTGCGATGCTTCGAAGGCGCAGCGGAGTAAGGTCGGGCTGTCCGCGCCGGTACGGCTGCGCAGGACACCGCCCCAGGAGGGACATTGACTGACGTGGCAACTGAGCCCCAGCGCCCCGAGGGCCCCCCGGCCGCGGACGGGAGCCCGGCGGCCGGAGCCCCCTCGGCGGCCGGGGAGTCCCCGGCGGAGCGCCCCGGCGCGCTGTACCGGAAGGTGGCCGCCGACCTGCGCGAGGCGATCACCACCGGCGCGTACGGCGAGGCCGGCCGGCTGCCCGCCGAGGGCGCGCTGGCCGAGCAGTACGGCGTCTCCCGCGGCACCGTCCGCCAGGCGCTCGCGGTGCTGCGCTCCGACGGACTGGTCACCTCCCGCCGCGGCACCCGCCGGGTGGTCCTCGGCGGCGCCCGGGTGCAGAGCTTCTCCGAACTGCTCAGCTTCACGCACTGGGCGTACTCGATGGGCGAGGAGCCCGGCGGCATCCTCGACTCGCTGGTGCGCCGCCCGGCCGACGCCGCCGAACGCGAGCAACTGCGCCTGGAGCAGGGCGCCGAGGTGTACGTCATCGTCCGGCTGCGGACGCTCTCCGGCACGCCGGTGATGGTCGAGCGCACCGTCTACCCGCCGCGGGTCGGCGAGATCGTCGCCGAGCTGCCGCCGGACGTGGTCTCGCACACCGAAGTGCTGCGCGAGCACGGCATCCTGTTCACCGACGCCGACCACACCATCGACATCGTCCCGGCCAACGGTGAGGACGCCCGGCTGCTCGGCTGCCGCCGGGGCGGTCCGCTGCTGCGCGAGCGGCGCCGCACGACCGACCCGACGGGCACGCCGGTGGAGTGGTCCCAGGACCGCTACCTGCCCGGGACGGTGGCGTTCAGCGTGCACAACTCCCTGGCCACGTCGGCGCTTTCGCGGCACGCGCGGGAGCTGGACTGAGCCCAGCCGGCTACCGCATGAGCGCGGCGAGCAGCGGGCGGTAGTGCGCGAAGCCGGGCGTCGGGGCGCCGGCCTCCTTCGCCTGCTCGTCCCAGCGCCGCACCGCCACCGCGTCCCGCGCGCCCGGGAGTTCGGCGAAGGCGGCGGCCTGCTGCTCGTCCATCGGGCCGCCCTGGACGGTCAGGGTGTACTCGGAGGCCGCGGAGAGCCGCTCCCGGTAGCCGGGCTCGACCGCGCACAGGTAGCGCTTGGCGGCCACGTGCAGCCGGACCGGCTCGGTGACCTCCGGGCCGAACCAGCCCGCCAGCCAGTCGGCCCCGGAGTCGCTGTGGCGGTTGTCCTGACCCTGCATCAGATCCGTTCCGTGCAGGGCCCCGTGGAAGTGGCCGACGTCGTGCAGCAGCGCGGCGGCGACCAGGTGGTCGGGCGCCCCGGCCGCTTCGGCGGCAGCGGCGGCCTGGAGCATGTGCTCGGCCATGGTGACCTCCTCGCCCAGGTACTCCGCGGCGCCCTCGCCGGCGAACAGCGCGGCGATCGTGTCCAGGGCGGCGGCGCGGCGGCGCAGCACGGCGAGGGTGGAGGAGAGCGAGTCGAGGTCGGCGTAGCAGCCCTGGAGGTGCCGGTGGCCGTCCTGCTGGAAGGCCGTCCGGGCGTGCAGCAGGCGGGTGTTGTCGAAGACCAGGCAGTCGCCGGGGCCGAGGCGGAAGGTGAGCTGGAGCTCGGGGCGCAGGGTGATCTCGGCGAAGCGGCGGTAGGCGGCGTAGAAGGCGTCCAGGCCCGATCCGCGCAGGGTGCCGGTCGAGCGGTTGTTGAACCGGACCTCGCGGATCCGCCCCTTCGGGTCCAGGTCGATCAGCGGGCGGTCGGCCCGGAGCTCGGTGCGGCGGTCGCGGAAGACGAACGGGACGGGCGTGCGGGTGAGGACCTCGAAGGCCTCCGGCGCCTCGTCCCGGAGGACCGCCGCGGCCTTGAAGCCGTCCACCAGTCCGGAGTCGCCGCCGGTCGCCGAGTTCTCCAGGCAGTGCAGCAGCTGGAGGGTCGGCACCGGGTCCCGGTACGGGTTGTCGGTGTGCGGGGCGATGGCGACGCTGGTGAAGGCGAGGTTGTTGGGGGACGGTTCGACCCGGACGTCGAACAGCTCCCCGTAGTTGGTGACCCGCACGTACCCGAAGCTCTCCGCCACCCGCAGCACCTGCCGCTCGACGGTCGGCACCCCGCGCAGCACGGCGAAGCCGCTGTCCCGGACGGCGGCCAGCACCGCGGCCTGCTCGGCCGGGTCGGTCAGGTAGGCCTCCCACGACGCCCCGGGGAGGCCGGGCGCGAAGTCCGCCGCCGTCCAGAGCCGCTTGCCCCGCTCGGTGCGCCCGTCGCCCTCGTCCGTCCCGTCCAGCCACTCCCGCGGGTACCGCGACCGGTGCCCGTCCGACCAGAGCACCTCCAGGTGCCCGTCGGCCTCCGTGCTCGCGGCGACCGCCAGGTCCGGCGGCAGCTCGTGGATCTGGAACAGCTTCTGTCCGTTGCGCGGGTCCCGGCACTCGGCGCACGGGCAGTTGTCGCGCAGCCAGTACGGCGGCAGCTCGGTCATCGGTCTTCTCCTCGGCGGCACTACGGCTGTCGTGTCGGCTGAAGTTGTATAGCCAACTTCAGCCCTGCCGGGAGCCTGCCCGCCCTCGGTGAGTTCCACGTGCCCGGCGGGTGAACGCCACGGGAACTGTGCCCGGTGGGCGGTCCCGGAAAGTCCTTGCACGTGATGGTCCGGACCTGCTCCAATCTGCGCGTGCATGAAGCCGATACCGCCCCGCCCGCCGTCCCCGCCGCGCCCGTGCCGGACGGCGTCCACGCCGAATCCGTGGTGGACGAGGCCCCCGCCGGCCCGCTCCCGCGTTCCCGCCGCAGGTTCTGGCTGGGCGTCACCGGTGTCGCCGTCCTCGGAGCCGCGGTCTTCGGCGTCGCCTTCGCGGACAACTTCGCCGCCCTCGGCGCGTACGGGTACCGCGCGCCGGAGTCCTTCGACGGGATGCGACTGCGCCCGGAGGTCTCCCTGGCCAAGCAGTCCACCAGTCTGGGCGGGCACTCCGGTGTCACGAGCACCGGCTACCAGGACCCCGCCGACAGTCGGGGGGCCGTCGTCATGGTCTACGAGAAGCACATCTTCCTGCCCTCCTCGGAGCTCGACGACGTCGTCGCCGCCCAGGACACCGAGGAGGTGACCCTCACCGGCCTGCGCGACGTCGAGCCCGGCGAGCGGGGCGGGGCCATGAAGTGCGGCCTCGGGAACACCCTGGGCAAGCCCGTCGCCGTCTGCGCCTGGGCCGACGGCAGCATGTGGGGCGTCTACGTGGAGTGGCTGCCGGGCCGGGCGCTCTCCGTCGACGCCGTCGCCGCCCGGACCCGCGAGTTCCGCAGGACGGCCGAAGTTCCGTCCTGAGCCGCCTGGCCGCCGCCTCCGGCGGGCTGTTCGGGTGAGGGGGTGCGGGGCGCCGCGCGTTTCGGTGGGGGAGGGGTGGGGGCTGCGGCACTGTCGGGGTGGATTTGTCCCGATATATGAGAGGTGCGAGCAATGGCCCATTCCTCCTCCAATCCGCCCGGCTCGGGGCACACCGCGCTGCGGCGCGAGGTCGGCGTCATCGGACTGCTCTGGGCCTCGGTCGGGGCGATCATCGGCTCCGGCTGGCTGTTCGGGGCGCAGAAGGCGGCGGTGGCGGCCGGGCCGGCGGCGCTGGTGTCCTGGGGCGTCGGCGCGGTGGCGATCATCCTGCTGGCGCTGGTGCACGCCGAACTGGGCGGGCTGTTCCCGGTGGCGGGCGGCACGGCGCGCTACCCGCACTACGCCTTCGGCGGGTTCGCCGGGATGTCCTTCGGCTGGTTCACCTGGCTGCAGGCCGCGACCATCGCGCCGATCGAGGTGCAGGCGATGATCAACTACGCCCAGCACTGGAGTTGGGCGGACGGCCTGCTGAACAAGGACCTGACGCTGACCGGCTGGGGGTTCGTCGTCGCGGCCCTGCTGCTCGGGGTCTTCGTCGCGGTCAACTTCCTCGGTGTGCGGTTGCTCGCGCACACCAACAGCGCGGCGACCGTGTGGAAGGTCGCCATCCCGGTGCTGACCATCATCACGCTCGGCCTCACCGAGTTCCACGGCTCCAACTTCACCGTCCACGGCTTCGCCCCGGACGGGGCCAAGGGCGTCCTCGCCGCGATCAGCAGCAGCGGGGTGATCTTCGCGCTGCTCGGCTTCGAGCAGGCCATCCAGTGGGCGGGCGAGAGCCGCAACCCGCGCCGGGACATCCCGCGCGCCGTGCTCGGCTCGGTGGTGATCGGCACGGTCGTCTACGTGATGCTCCAGGTGGTGTTCATCGGCGCGCTGCCGCCGGAGACCTTCGCCAAGGGCTGGACCACGCTCGACTACCCCGGGATCAGCGGACCGTTCGCCGGCCTGGCGACCCTGATCGGCCTGGGCTGGCTGGCCACCGTGCTGTTCATCGACGCGGTCGTCTCACCGGCCGGCACCGGGCTGGTCTACATCACCTCCAGCTCCCGGGTCACCTACGGCCTGAGCCGCAACGGCTACGCCCCGCAGGCGCTGCAGTCCACCGACAAGCGCGCGGTGCCCTGGCTCGGCCTGCTGATCGCCTGGGTGGCCGGGGTGATCTGCTTCCTGCCCTTCCCGAGCTGGCAGCGGCTGGTCGGCTTCATCACCTCGGCGGTGGTGCTGATGTACGCGGGCGCCCCGCTGGCCTTCGGGGTGCTGCGCAAGCGGCTGCCGGGGATGGAGCGCTCGTACCACCTGCCCGGCGGCTCGGTGGTCTCGCCGCTGGCCTTCGTGGTGGCGAGCCTGGTCATCTACTGGTCCGGCTGGGACACCCTGTGGCGGCTCGGCCTGGCGATCGTGATCGGCTACCTGCTGCTCGGCGGGTATTCCTGGTACGCGCGCTCGAAGGGGATGCCGAACGCGCCCCGGATGGACTTCCGGGCCGGGCAGTGGCTGCCGGTCTACCTGCTCGGCATGGGCGTGGTCTCCTGGCAGGGCACCTTCGGCGCGGGCGCGCAGGGGAACCTGCCGCTGTGGTGGGACATCGCCGTCGTGGTGGTGTTCTCGCTGGTCGTCTACTACTGGGCGCTGGCGATCGCGCTGCCGGCGGAAGACCCACACCAGCACGCCGATGGTCACGATGAAGTGCAGCGTGGCGTAGTAGTAGTTCATCGGCACGATCAGCCAGGTCACCGACTCGATGCCGTGATTGACCGCGCGCTCGAAACCCAGCCCGATGCTGTTCTGGAAGTCCCAGATCTGCCGCGCGTGCTCCTGCGCCCGCTCCTCGTGGGTCGGCGCCGCGTTGCGGATCATGGAGTACACGCCGTAGCTGACGGCGATGAG
>NZ_JBHVEU010000225.1:0-14612 GCF_042802075.1 Kitasatospora sp. NPDC057518 | reverse complement strand
GGTCCTGGGCACGGACCGGCCCCGGGCGGGGGCGGGGCTCAGTGGCAGACGAGAAGGTTGCGGGCCAGCTCCTGGATGGTGCCGGGGTTGACCGGGGTGTCGCAGGAGACGATTCCCTCCATCTCGGCGTCGAAGGTGCTGTAGGTGGGGTGGGAACCGAAGGCATAGGCCCAGTACCCGTCGCCGGGGTCGCTCCAGGGGCGGTTCACGCAGACGTACTCGTCGGCCTTGCCCTGGATGCGATGGGTGCCCTTGAACACCATGTAGTCGCCGGGGCGGTTGACGTTGTAGGTGACCTTCTGGGACCAGGTGCTGGTGGTGGACTTGCTGGTCTGGACGGAGAAGCCGACCTTGATGGAGACCTTCGCGAAGAACGCCCCCGCCTCCGCGTTGATCTCGGTCGAGGCGTTGAAGGTCGTGCTGACGTTCTGGACCTCGGTCACGGTGGTCTCGACGGAGCCGGTGGTGCCCGGGGCGATGGTGATGCCCTTCCAGTGGGTGAGCACCGGTTCGACGACGGCGGTCGAGACCTCGTACAGCCCGGTCCGGGAGACGCGGGGGTCACATGGGCCGCCGGGCTCGGCCGCGTGGGCCGTACCGGTGGCGAAGGCCGACGCCGCGACGGTCAGGACGGCGAGCGCGGCGGGTAAGGACAGCCGCCGCAGGAACGTGTTCGTCAAGGGGACTCCTCGGGGGAGGGGGTGTCGGACCGTCGCACGGCCGGCACCCGGCATGGATTCGTCAGATCGTGCCCAGAACACCCCCACCGCACACCCACAACACCGAACTCCCCTGCACAAGCGGAAGGTTGGCCGTGCACATAGCCTGTTGCACACCGCCGGACCGTCCCTATACTGCCGTTGCCCGCAGGCCGGAACCCGGCCCCGGACATCCGCCGCTGCGCCCGGCCAGGGCGGCCGGCCGCCCGTACGAGGGAGAACCGATCATGGTCAAGCACTACCTCAAGTACGCCTTCAGCACCCTCACCGCCGCGATGTTCCTGCACATGGTCTGATCCGACCGACCCCGGCCGGGGCCGGGTGGCCCATCGTCCGACCCTGGCCTGGGAGTCCGCTTGTTCGCGACCGCGCTGAGCCAACTGCGCTACGGCGCAGCGATCCTGACGAATCGTCGCATCCGCCCCCGCGACCTGGAACGCCTCGCCCGGGACCTGGTCGCCACCATCGCCGAGTTCGGCGAGCCCGGCGAGGACTCCGCCCTGCTGCCCGGCCGCGCGGGACACGTCGACCCGCAGGTCCGGCGCGAGGTGGCCCGCCGCAGCCTGCGCGCCACCGCCCGAACGGCGGCCCGGCACACCGCCTACTACCGCCGCACCTTCGCCGAACTCGGCCTCGACCCCGACCGGTTGGAGCCCGAGGACTGGTCACGCGTCCCCGTCACCCCCAAACAGGCGCTGCGCGCCCTGCCCGCCGCCTTCGTCTCCGACACCGCCCGCCCCGCCCTGCAGGCGCTCACCACCGGCACCAGCGGCACCCCCACCGCCGTGTGGTTCTCCCGCGCCGAACTCGAGTGCGCCATCGCCTTCAGCACCATCTCCGCCGTGCTCGGCCTCGGCCTGCGCCCCCGCCACACCGTCGCCTACGCCGGCTGCTCCCGTGCCACCCTGTCCCTGGTCAACGCCGAGGAGTCGGCCACCCGCGCCGGCGCCGGCTTCGTCCAACTCGGCACCGTGGCCCCCGCCGTGGCCCTCGACCGCCTCGCCGCCCCGCTCGGCCTGCCCGGCAAGGACCCCCAGGTCACCCACCTCACCACCTCCGCCTCCTACCTGGCCGCCCTCGTCCAGGAGGCCGAACAGCACAAGTGGCGCGACGCCGACTTCGGCCTGGAGTCGATCAGCGTCGGCGGCGAGGTGCTCTCCGCACCGCTGCGCCGGCGCGCCGAGGCCGTGTTCGGCGCCACCGCCACCTCCGCCTACCTGATGACCGAGATCCTGCCCTCCGGCGCCACCCCCTGCGCCCGGGGCCACCTCCACCACACCACCGAGTTCGGACACCTCGAAGTCCTCGACCCGCTCACCTGGGAACCCACCGCCTCCGGCGGCACCGGCACCGTCGTGCACACCCCCTACGTGCCCTACCGCGAGTGCACCCTGCTGCTGCGCTACGCCACCGGCGACCTCGTACGCCTCCCCGCCGAGCCGCCCGACTGCGAACTCGCCCACCTGCCCGCCACCTCCGAGATCCTCGGCCGCTGGAACGGCCCGCTCAGCCGCACCGTCACCACCCGCGAGGTGCTCGACCTGGTCGAAGCCGAACCCGAGGTCCCGCTGCCCGCCCGCCACGCCCTCACCGAAGGCCCCGACGGCCCCGACGGACCGGCCTGCCTGCACCTGCTGGTCGACCGCCTGCCCGCCACCGTCCTGCACGGCCGCCTGGAGGACCGCGCCCGCGCCGCCGGCCTGCGCCTGGCCGACATCCTGCTGTACGAGGACCGCGCCGCCATGCCGCCGACCGCACCCCTGCGCGCCGACCTGCGCGAGCACACCTTCGACACCTTCGACGTCCCCGCCGCCCCCGGCACCCCCGCCGCCCCCGACCGTGTCCCCGGAAGGCGCTGAATGACCGTCGACCCCGCCGCCCTGGCCGCCCTCAGCGCCGCCGTCGCCGCCGAGACCGCCCTGGCCGCCTGGTACCTCGCCCGCGTCCGGATGCCCCGCCCCCCGGTCGGCGTCTACACCGGCGGCGACATCGCCGTCCTGTGCGCCGGAGTCGTCCTCGCCCCGCTGCTCTACACCGCCCTGCCCGCGGCCGCCGTCTCCGCCGTCTTCGGCCTCGTCGCCTGCCTCGCCGTCCAGTTCACCCTCGCCCCGCTGCTCGCCGCCACCCCGCTGCGCGCCACCCCCTGGTCCTGGGCCGCCGCCCTCACCGCCACCGCCGCCACCGCGCTCGCCGCCCTCACCGGCCACCCAGCCGCCGCCCGCGCCGGCAGCGACCTGATGATCGCCACCGCCGTCGTCGGCGTCGCCAACCTCTGGACCCAGAGCGGCCTGCGCTCCGGCCACACCGCCGCCCTGGCCGCCGTCCTCACCGGCTACGACCTGGCCGCCACCACCCTCACCGACACCACCACCCGCTTCTTCGAACAGGTCCAGGACCGCCCCTTCGCCCCCCTGCTCGCCCTCACCGGCGGCCCGGCCCCCGTCGCCGTCGGCCTCGGCGACCTCCTGCTGCTCGTCCTCTACCCGCTCGTCGCCGCCAAGGCCCACGGCCGCACCGCCGCCGCCGTCGCCGCCCTCGTCGGCCTGCTCACCACCAGCGCGGTCAGCGCCTGCTTCGCCGCCGGCTGGCTCACCAGCGGATTCCCGCTGCTCACCGCCCTGGGCCCGCTGATCGTCGCCCAGCACCTGTACTGGCGGCGCCGCACCGGCGGCGAGCGCACCACCGCCCAGTGGCGCGAGGGCCACCAGCTCCCTCTCCCGCTGCCGTCCTCCGTCGGCCACGAGCCCGCCGCCGCCCTCGCCGCCCCCGTGCCCGACGGCACACCCCCGGGCACCTGGCTCGCCCTCGCCGACGGCCGCGTCCTCGGCACCGGCCCCACCCCCGGCCACGCCCGCCGCGACGCCCGCCGCCACGGCACCGACACCCCCACCACCGCCCGGCTGGTCTGACACCTCCAGGGCTCCGCCGGCGCGCGCCCCGAGGCCCTGCCGGTACGCGTCCCGAGGCCCTGCCGGCGCACGACCCGAGGCCCTGTCAGTGCCGGCCGCCATGATTCCCGCATGACCGCCACCGCAGCACCGCTGTCCTCCCCGTCCGCGTACGCCGACGCCGTCGCCACCGCCGTCCGGGCCGCCGCCGCGTACTACACCGACGGCTCCACCCCGCTCGGCGACGACGAGTACGACACCCTGCTGCGGGCCATCGCCGCCTACGAGAGCGCCCACCCCGGCGAGACGCTGCCCGACTCGCCGACCGGCAAGGTGGCCGGCGGCGCCGCGAACGGCGACGTCCCGCACAGCGCCCCGATGCTCTCCCTGGACAACGTGTTCTCCGCCGAGGAACTCGACGCCTGGGCCGCCGGCCTCGAACGGCGCCTGGGCCGCCCCGTCACCGCCTGGTGCGTGGAGCCCAAGCTCGACGGCCTCGCCATCGCCGCCCGCTACCGCGCCGGCCGCCTCCAGCAGGTCGTCACCCGCGGTGACGGCCTCGCCGGCGAGGACATCACCCACGCCGCCGACGCCGTCCTCGGCCTGCCCGCCGAACTCACCGAACCCGCCGACATCGAACTGCGCGGCGAAGTCCTCCTCACCCGGGACCAGTTCGACCACGCCAACCGGATACGCGCCGACCACGGCGCCACCCCCTTCGCCAACCCGCGCAACGGCGCCGCCGGCACCCTGCGGGCCAAGGACCGCCCCTACCGGATCGAACTCACCTTCTTCGCCTACGACGCCATCGGCCCCGACGGCCTCGCCCACAGCGCCCTGCTGGACCACCTCGCCGCCCTCGGCGCCCACACCGCCGCCACCACCGCCGCCCGCCCCCGGCGCTGCGCCGACACCGCCGAGGTCCAGCAGCGCGTCGAGGAGATCGCCGCACTGCGCGCCGAACTGCCCTTCGGGATCGACGGCGTGGTCGTCAAGGCCGACCTGGCCGCCGACCGCGCCGAGGCCGGCTCCGGCTCGCGCGCACCGCGCTGGGCCGTGGCCCGCAAACTGGCCGCGCAGCACCAGGTCACCCGGCTGCTCGCGGTGGAGTGGAACGTCGGCCGCACCGGCGTCATCGCCCCGCGCGCCGTCCTCGAACCCGTCGTCATCGACGGCGTCACCGTCACCTTCGCCACCCTCCACAACCCCGCCGACATCGAGCGGCGCGGCCTGATGATCGGCGACCAGGTCTTCGTCTACCGCGCCGGCGACGTGATCCCCCGGGTCGAGGCCCCGGTGCTCGACGCCCGCACCGGCGCCGAGCAGCCGATCGCCTTCCCCGAGACCTGCCCGCGCTGCGGCGACGCCATCGACACCACCGAACAGCGCTGGCGCTGCGTCCGCGGCCGCGACTGCCAGGCCGTCGCCTCCGTCCTCTACGCGGCCGGCCGCGACCAGCTCGACATCGAGGGCCTCGGCGGCACCCGCGCCGTCCAGCTCGTCGAAACCGGCCTGGTCACCGACCTCGCCGACCTGTTCACCCTCACCCGCGAACAGCTGCTCACCCTGGACCGGATGGGGGAGACCAGCGCCGACAACCTGCTCGCCGCGATCGCCACCGCCCGCACCCGGCCGCTCAACCAGGTCTTCTGCGCCCTCGGCATCCGCGGCACCGGACGGACCATGTCCCGCCGGATCGCCGCGCACTTCGGCTCCATGACGGCGATCCGGGCCGCCGACGCCGAGACCCTGGCCGGCGTCGACGGCATCGGCACCGAGAAGGCCCGCGTCGTCGCCGCCGAACTCGCCGAACTCGCCCCGCTGCTGGACCGCCTCGCCGCCCTCGGCGTGGGCACCGCCGTCACCGCCCCCACCGCTCCCGCCGCCACACCGACGGCAGGGGAAGGCGACACCGCCGACGGACCCGCCGACGACCGGGGCCCGCTCGCCGGCGAGGCCGTCGTCGTCACCGGCAGCATGACCGGCGCCCTCGCCGACCTCTCCCGCAACCAGATGAACGAACTGGTCGAACGCGCCGGCGGCAAGGCCTCCTCCTCGGTCTCCAAGCGCACCACCCTCCTGGTCGCGGGCGAGAAGGCCGGCTCCAAGCGCGCCAAGGCCGAGGAGCTCGGCATCCGCATCCTCACCCCCGAGGACTTCGCCACCCTGGTGGCCGCCCACCTCCTCCCGGTCTGACGGGCCCCTCCCGCGCGGGGGGCCGAGTCCCTCCGGACGGTCCGGTACGCCCCACGGGCCGGAACACCGCGGCCTCCCGGCCGGACCCGACCACCGGACGGTCCGCCGGGGCGCCGTCCGGCGGACCGTCAGCCGCCCGGCGCCGGCGGCAGCCGGAAGCCGACCTCGGCACCGCCGCCGGGAGCGGCGGCGGCGAAGACGGTGCCGGCGTCCGCGACGACCAGGTCGTGGACGATGGCCAGGCCCAGCCCCGAACCCGGGGTCGACTGGGTGCCGGCGGCACGGTAGAAGCGCCCGAAGACGGCCTGCCGGTCGCCGGCGGCGATCCCGGGCCCGCGGTCGCGCACGGCCAGCCGGGTGCCGGTGACGCGGACCTGGACCAGGGTGCCGTCCGGACTGAACTTGACGGCGTTGCCCACCAGGTTGTCCACGCAGCGCTGCAGCGCCCGCGGACGGGCCAGCACCGGGACGGGCCCCTCAGTGATGACGGCGATCTCCCGGCCGGTACGGCGGCGGAAGCGCCGCGCGCTGTCCTCGGCGGCGGCCGGCAGGTCGAGCGGCTCCGGCTCCTCCGCGCTCTGCTGGTCGGTGGCCAACTCGACCAGCTCGCGCACGAGTTCGTCGAGCGCGACGGTCTCGGTGACCAGGGTCGCGAGGATCTGCTCCTCGTCCTCGGGAGCGAGCCGGCCGCGGGCGCGCTGGAGGAGCTCGGCGCACCCGCGCACCGAGGTCAGCGGGGTGCGCAGCTCGTGGCTGGCGTCCTGGACCAGGCGCTGCTGCTGCTCGCGGGAGCGGCGCAGCGCGCCGACCATCGACTCGAAGGCCCGGGTGAGGCCGCCGACCTCGTCGCGCCCGGCGGCGGGCAGCGGGGTGGCCAGGTCACGGGTGGTGGTGATGTGCTCGGCGGCGCGGGCCAGGCGCCGCACCGGGCGCAGGATGCGGCCGAGGACGAGCCAGCTGAGCAGGGCGCAGGCGGCGGCGGCCGCCACGCTGGTGACGGTGATCCGTCGCAGGAACGCGTCGTCGACCTCGGTGACCCCGGCGTAGGTCTGGCCGACCATCACCGCGCCCTGCCCGTCGGGGCGGGCCTGGGTGAGGACGCCGTAGGGGGTGCCGTCGACGGTGGCGTCCTCCTGGTGGGAGCCCTGCCCGGTGCGGGCCACCTCCAGGGCCCGCTCGGAGACCGGCAGCGCCGGCCCGCCGCCCGGGGCCAGCGGCCGGGCGGTGCCGTCGGCGGGCAGCAGCTGTTCGACGGTGTCGGGCCGGGCGGGC
The DNA here is from genome assembly GCF_042802075.1 of Kitasatospora sp. NPDC057518. Lineage (NCBI taxonomy): Bacteria > Bacillati > Actinomycetota > Actinomycetes > Kitasatosporales > Streptomycetaceae > Kitasatospora > Kitasatospora sp. NPDC057518. The sequence continues at coordinate 7,537 of NZ_JBHVEU010000225.1, read as the reverse complement.
GGCAGCCGGCCGAGGTCCAGGGCGGCGAGCACGGTCTCGGCCCGGTCCCGCAGGCTCCGGTCGAGCTGGTCGGAGACCAGGGTGCTGACGCCGCGGTAGGCGGCGGTGACGGGCACGGCGATCGCCAGCAGGACGGAGGCGAGGACCACCAGGCCGATGCGGGTGCGCAGCATCAGGCGGTCCGGGCGGTGTAGCCGACGTTGCGCACGGTGTGGATCAGCCGGGGCGCGCCGTGCTCCTCGGTCTTGCGGCGCAGGTAGCCGACGTACACGTCGAGCGAGCGCGAGTCGGTGTCGAAGTCGTAGCCCCAGATGCGCTCGTAGATCCGGTGGCGGGTCAGGACGGTGCCCTGGTCGCGCAGCAGCAGCTCCAGCAGGTCGAACTCGGTCTTGGTCAGGTCGAGCCGGCGCCCGCCGCGGTGGGCCAGCCGGGCGGCCGGGTCCAGGGCGAGGTCGGCGAGGACGAGCCCGGTGTCCTCGCCGTCCCCGGCGTCGAGCGGCTCGGTGCGGCGCAGCAGGGCGCGGATGCGGGCCAGTAGCTCCTCGGTGGCGAAGGGCTTGGCGAGGTAGTCGTCGGCGCCCGCGTCCAGCCCGGCGACCCGGTCGCCGAGCTGGTGGCGGGCGGTGAGGACGAGGATGGGCAGGCGGTCGCCGCGCCGGCGCAGCATCCGGCACAGCGCGAGGCCGTCGAGGCGGGGCATGACCACGTCCACCACCGCGAGGTCGGGGCGCCGGTGCTCCAGGAGCTCCAGCGCCTCCTGGCCGTCGGCGGTGGTGAGCACCCGGTAGCCCTCGAAGCGCAGCAGGTGGTCGAGGGTGGCGCGGACACCGGGGTCGTCCTCGACGACCAGGACGGTGCGCCGGGCGTCGGCGGTGGGATCTGTCATGGTGTCATCCTCGCTGGTGGCGGGCGTGGTCAGGCCGGTCGGGGGCTGCCGACGACGCGTCAGCGGGGGACCGGGACGACCGCGACCGGCGGGATCCGCACCAGGCAGGAGGTGTCGCCGACCTCGCCGGTGCGGATGAAGCCGCTGGAGATCTCCAGGGCGCAGCCGGTGGACTCCATCTCCGGGAGGTGTCCGCTGTTGGGTACCGAGACGAACGCGCTGTGGCGGAACTGGGCCGCCGACAGGCGGGAGTTGACCTCGGGGGTGTTGGTGTCGAGGTCCCCGGAGAGCACCAGGACGGGCACGTCGGGCAGGTTCCCCAGGTCGGTCGGCTGCGGGCGGGCGGTACCCCGGCGCGGCCAGTTCAGGCAGTTGTCCCCGCCGTCGGTCTGGCCCGCGGCCCAGCCCTCGGGGCTAAAGGCCCCGAAGTCGGCCGGGTCGGCGGCGGCCAGGGCGGCGCGGTACTGGCGGCGGCGCTCCGACACCGGGGCCTCCGGGTCCCAGGCGCGGACGTAGTCGTTGCAGGTGACGGCCAGGAAGGAGGCCTGGTCCTCGGTGCCGGTGCCCTCCATCTCGCCGCGCACCAGGGCGGACAGCGGCCCCTCGTCGCCCGCGGCGAAGGCGTGCAGGGCGGCGGGCAGGGCGCCGAGCAGCCCGGACTCCCCGGGGTGCAGGCCGATGCCGCGGGTGGCCGGCTCGTACATCAGGTCGGCGAGCTTGTCCTCGGTGAACAGCACGGTGCGCCGCTCGCCGCCGGCCTCGGCGGTCACCTTCAGCGGGCGGGCGCGCAGCCGCTCGGCGACGGCGGCGAGGTCGTGCACCGCGGTGTCCGGGTCGCAGGCGCCGCTGCGCTCGCAGATCCGGCGCAGCGTCAGGGAGACCTGCTGGGCGCCGGGCCGGGCCAGGGAGTCGAAGGCGACCGGGTAGGCGCCGGACAGCACCATCCTCTCGACCCGCTCGGGATGGCGGTCGGCGTAGACCGGCATCAGGTAGGTGCCGTAGGACATGCCGTACAGCACCAGCCTGGGGGCGCCCAGGCGCTCGCGGGCGGCGTCGATGTCGTCGGCGGTGGCGGCGCTGGTGTAGCCGCGGGCGCGCGGGCCGAGTTCCTCGGCGCACTTGGCGACGAGCTCGCGCTGGCCGGCCCGCGGGGCCCAGCGGTACTCGGCCTCGGTGACGTCGCAGGGCAGCCGGCCGGAGTGGCCGGTGCCACGCGGGTCCAGCAGGAGCACGTCGTAGTCGTCCAGCACCCCCCGCAGCGCACCGGCCACCTGCTCGGCGCGGTCGATCAGGGTCTCGCCGGGGCCGCCGGGGTTGAGGGCGACGGTGCCCAGGGCCGGACCGGGGCGGCTGTGGCGCACCACCGCGTAGCTCACGTCGACGCCGCCCAGGCGCGGCTCGCCCGTCACCAGGGGCCGGCGCATGGTCGTGCAGTCGACCCGGTGGCCGGGGACGGCCGGGCACCACGCGGGCCGGCCCTGCGCCCCGGCGGCGGAGGCCTGCGCGGGCGGGGCGGCGGCCAGCGGCAGCGCCGTCGCCAGTACCGCCAGGGCCGCGGCGGCCAGGGCGCCCCGCCGGGCCCGCCGCCCCGCGCCGCCCGTGTCCGCGCCGCCCGTGTCCGCGCCGTTCGCGCTCGCGCCGTTCGCCCCGGTGGCCGTGCCCCTCGCCGTGCTCGTCGTCATCGCGGTGTCCTCCGTACGTCCTGCGGTCGGTGTGGGCACGACTCTGCCGGGCGCCCGTCAGCCGTTCGGCAGAGTGACGGCAAAGGCGTGTAAGAACCCCGGGCGCGCGGGAACCCGGGGGCGTAGGACCAAAAGCCGATGGCCCCGCGCCCGGCCTCCCGGGTGGAATGGCCCGATGGATCACGCGCCACGACCCGAGCCGCCTCACCCCGAGCAGTCGCACACCGGCCCCGCCCACGGCCTCACCGCCGCCCAGCGGGACGCCTACCTCGACCGCATCGGCCTGCCCGACCCCGGCGCGCCCTCCCCGCGCGCGCTCGCCCGGCTCCAGCTCGCGCACCTGCGCACCGTCCCGTTCGAGAACCTGGACATCCACCTCGGCGAGAGCATCGTCCTCGACCCCGCCGCCCTGCTGGCCAAGGTCGTGACCCGCCGCCGCGGCGGCTTCTGCTACGAACTCAACGGCGCCTTCGCGCAGTTGCTCACCTCGCTCGGCTACCGGGTCGGCCTGCTCGCCGCCCGCGTCTTCGACGGCGAACGGCTCGGCCCGCCCTTCGACCACCTCGCCCTGCGGGTGGACCTCGACGAACCGTGGCTGGCCGACGTCGGCTTCGGCCGCTTCAGCCACCACCCGCTGCGCCTCGACGAGCGCGGCGAACAGGCCGACGCCGAGGGCGCGTTCACCCTCACCCCGACCGGCGCCCACGGCGACCTGGACGTCCTACGGGACGGCACGCCCCAGTACCGCCTGGGCCCGCGCCCGTACGAACTCGCCGACTTCGCCCCGACCTGCCGGTGGCAGACCACCTCACCGGACTCCCACTTCACCCGCTCCACGACCTGCACACTGCTCACCGCGGACGGCGGCCGGGCGACCCTCAGCGGCAACCGCCTCATCACCACCACCCCGGCCGGCGAACGCACCGAACGGACCCTCACCGACGACGAGGCCCTCGCCGCCTACCGCACCCGCTTCGGCATCACCCTGGACCGCCTGCCGAGCCTGCCGGCCCTCCCCGGCTGAGCGCCCGGCGACCGCCCGCCCGGGCGAAAACCGGTTGCCGCCGCGCAGGCCGACGGCGAGACTGCGGTCCGACCCGCCCGGCCGGTGCGGCCGCCGGGGGTGTCCCGCCCGTCCGGCCCGGCCGGATCCGCCCACCTGTGAAACCGGGGTCGCCCCATGCCCACCGAGCCGACCGCCCTGCTCCGCCCGCGTGCCCTGCGCCCCGGCGACCTGGTGGCGGTGGCCGCGCCGTCCGGTCCGCTGGAGGACGGGGACCGGCACCTCCTGGCCCGCGGCACGGCCGTGCTGGAGGAACTCGGCTTCCGGGTACGGGTGTGCCCGTCGGTCGCCGAGGGGCGCCGGCACTGGTGGGCCGCGGGCCGTCCCGCCGAGCAGGCGGCGGAGTTCAACGCGCTGCTGCGCGACCCCGAGGTGCGGGCGATCGTCGCGCACACCGGCGGGCAGGCGGTGACGGGCTGGCTGGACCAGCTGGACCTGGACGCCGTACGCGCCGACCCGAAGCCGGTGCTGGGCTGCAGCGACGTCTCCCAGCTGCTGCTGGCCCTGCACGCCCGCACCGGACTGGTCGGCGTGCACGCCGACATGGCCACCTACGGCTTCGGCGAGTGGAGCGGGCGCTTCGCGGGCGGGCCCGAGGAGGACGGCGCGCACCGGGCGCTGCGCGAGGCGTACCTACGGGTGCTCACCGTGCCGGCCCCGCCCGGGCCGCTGCCGGCGCTCTCCCCGTGGCAGTGCTGGCGCGGCGGCCGCGCCCGGGGCCCGCTGGTCGGCGGCCTGCTCAACCGGCTCGTCGCCCTCCAGGCCACCCCGTACGCCGTCCCCGCGCGGTCCTTCGACGGCGCGGTGCTCTTCTGGGAGGAGGTGGACCGGCCGCTGTCCGCGGTCTGGAAGGACCTGCACGTGCTGCGGCTGTCCGGCGTCCTGGACCGGATCGCGGCGATGGTGGTCGGCACCCCGCACCGGGTCGGCTCCGACGGGCCCGCCGGCGCGGGAGAGCCGTCGCTGCGCGAGGTGGTCCTGGACGTGCTCGGCGACCGCCCGCTGCCCGTCCTCGCCGGCGTGGACTTCGGCCACGCCGGCCCCAACCTCCCGCTGCCCCTCGGCGTGCGGGCCGAGGCCGACGCCACCGCCCGCACCCTCACCCTGCTCACCCCGGCGGTCTCCTGACCCCTCCGCGGAAGCCGTCAGGCGACGAGGCAGAGCCCGTCGTACCGGCCCGTGGACGGGGCACGGCCCCGGCCCGTGCGGCTCGGGACGGCGGCGTAGCGGGCCAGCTCGTCCTGGGCGAGCGAGAGCAGGTCGCCGAGGCCGAGGCCCAGCGCCCGGGCGGCGGCCGCGAGCACCTCGGAGGAGGCCTCCTTGCGTCCGCGCTCCAGCTCCGACAGGTACGGCATCGAGATCCGGGCCGCCTCCGCGACGTCCTTCAACGTGCGTTCCTGGGCGAGCCGTTCGCGCCGCAGCACGTCGCCGACGACGTCGCGCCACAGCGGCTCCCGCCGTACGGGCGCCGTCTGCGGGGGACGGGACGGCCCGCCGGACGCGGGCGGCTGCGCCTGCGGGCGCAGGGGGATGACGCGGGCTTCGTTCGGCGCATGGGTGCTCACCCCTCACACCCTAGGGATCCGGCGCCCCGGGGGAAGAGCCCGGAGTTCCGCCCTGGGTGAAGCCCGCGCGCCGGCCGCGGCCCCTCAGGGCCGGGGCGTCCAACCGGCCGGGGCGAGGCCGGTGTCGGCGAGGATCCGCCCGACCGTCTCCTCCAGGCCGCTGTGCCGGCCGACGACCCGTTCGAGACCGTCGGGGAGCAGGTCGTGGGGCCGGTACCAGTCGGCCATGTCCTCGGGGGAGAACTCGGCGGCCTGGGGGCGGGTGGCGTGCCGGCGCACGGTCTCGGCGAAGTCCACGTCGAGGTAGTACAGGAAGCTGCGGCCCCGGTGGTCGGCGACGAGCCGGGCCAGCATCGGCCCGTAGCGCTCGGCGGCGAGGATGCCCTCGACGACCGTGTGGAAGCCGTGGTCGAGGGCGTGCCGCGCGACCAGGTCGATCAGCCCGATGTTCGCCCCGCCCGGGACGTCCCGCTCCCGCAGCACGGTACGCCGCAGCAGGTCCTGCCCGACGACGGCGAGGCCCCGCCCGTACGCGGCCCGCAGCCGAGCGGCGACGCTGGACTTCCCGGCGCCGCTCGGACCCCGCACCACGACCAACACGCTCTCCGGACTGCCCGTCACACCGCGACCGTCCCCGCGCCGCGCCCCGCCCACACCACCGGGCGCCCACCGGGTACCCGGCGGGAGGCCGCGGCCCGGCACTGTATATGTTGATCACTCGCCGGCCCGGCCGGCGTCCCGTCCCAGGGGGTGACGCGTGGGGCCGGGCCGCTGCCGTCGGGGAGCCGGGCAGGAGGCCCCCGACCCGGGGCCGAGCAGCGGCCCGCCCGACATCCCACCGTTCCCGAAGGATTCCGCATGACCGTTCCCGTCCCGCCCGACAGCAGCCCGCGGCCTGCCGAGGAGCCGGCCGCCGCCGACCCGTGGGCGCCGCCGGGCCAGGGCCAGGACGCGGCCCCCACGGTCCCCGGCCCCGGCCCCGGCTTCGGCCCCGCCCCCGCTCACGCCCCCGCCGCGGGCCCCGGGCAGATACCGGGTCAGGCCCCCGGCCAGGCACCCGGCGCCCCGTACTGGCCGCCCTACGCGATGCCGGCGCCCGCGCCGCAGCCCCGCAACGGCCTGGGCATCGCGGCCATGGTGCTCGGGATCGTCGGCGTCGTGCTCGGCCTGACCATCATCCTGTTCTGGCTGTCCTGGCTGCCCGCCCTGCTGGCCGTGGTCTTCGGCGTGATCGCCCTGGGCCACGTGCGCAAGGGCCTGGCGGCCAACCGGGCGATGGCCCTGGCGGGCGTGGTCCTGGGCGTCACCGGCCTGCTGGTCTCGGTCGGCACCGGCGTGTTCGTCGTGAACCGGGTGCAGGAGGTCCACCGGGAGCAGAAGGCGCAGGCGGAGGCCGCGCGCATCCGCTTCGAGACCGCGACCAAGGCCGCCGAGGAGCGGGCGGCCAAGGAGAAGGCGCGGATCGAGGCCGAGCGCCAGCGGCTCGCGGCCGAGCAGGAGAAGCGGGCCGCGGACGAGCGGGCCCGGCGCCTGTCGTTCGGCCAGTCCTACACCTACCCGGACGGGCTGAAGGTCACGATGGCCGCGCCGGAGCCGTACGTCCCGCGCGGGGGCGTGGGCGAGACCCCCAAGGACGCCACGATCGTCCAGGTGAGGATCACCGTCGTCAACACCGGGCCCGCGGAGGTCTCGCTCCTCGGTTCGGGGCTGCCCACCGTCCGGGACGCCAAGGGCAACCTCGTCTTCACCCTGATCGACGGCAGCGGACGGATGAAGATCCTCACCAAGTCCCTGGCCCCGGGCGAGGAGGCCACCGGGCTGACCGCGTACGCCCTGCCGGCCGGCGCGGGCGACCCGTTCTCCGTCCGGTTCGACCACACCATGGGCACGGAGTACAAGGACGTCATCTGGACCGGCCCGGCCGGCTGACCCCCGACCGGCCCCACCGCCCGAGGCCGCCCGACCGCCCCCCGCGGCAACTCTGACGGCACGTCACGAATCGGCAACCGAGGCCCCGTCTCGGTCACCACCGCCGTCGTCGGCATCCGCAACCAGACCACGGACAAGGTGGCGATGCCCTCGACGGACGACGTCACCGAGGGCTGGAGGCGGATGCACGGCAGCAACCGGGTCAACGGCGCGAGCGGCTGGATCTGCCTCGACCCGCAGGGCAACGCCTACAACAAGGCCGTGCCCGTCGTCGAACTCGACCCGAAGATCAAGAACGCCGTCCTGGTCGGCCTCGCCTGGCCCCTCGGCCACGCCCCCGACGCGACCTGCCCGATCGGCAGCGACGGCTGACCCCCCGGGCAGGGGCCGCGCCCACCGGGGCCGCGACCCC
>NZ_JBHVEU010000224.1:0-14648 GCF_042802075.1 Kitasatospora sp. NPDC057518 | reverse complement strand
GCTCCGGTGGGCCGCGCGGAATATCACGGCGTTATGGAATGCGAACGCGGGGAAATAACGCCGTTATTGAAAGAGCGCGACCCGCGCGGGTGGTAAAGCAAACTCGGAGAAGGCATTTTCCCGGCCTTGGTCGCACGCTTGACCGATGGGTGGACTGCCGGGTTGGCGAAGGGATTCGCCGTCAATTCATCTCCATGGGTGGTGGATACATGAGCAGTGAACGGATCGCAATCGTGGGAATCGGCCTCCGCTATCCGGACGCCAATTCCCCGGGCGAGTTGTGGGACAACGTCCTGGGCGGCCGCCGGGCCTTCCGGAGGCTGCCGGACGAGCGGATGAACCAGGCGGACTACTGGTCGGCGGACCGCACCGCGCCCGACCGGTACTACGCGACCAAGGCCGCCGTCCTCCGGGACTACAGCTTCGACCGGGTCGGGTACAGCGTCGCCGGCAGCACGTACCGGGCGACCGACCTGACCCACTGGCTGGCCCTCGACGTGGCCGCCGAGGCGCTCGCCGACGCCGGGTTCCCGGACGGCGCGGGGCTGCCGCGGCAGGCCACCGGCGTGGTGGTCGGCAACAGCCTCACCGGGGAGTTCTCGCGCGCCAACACGATGCGGCTGCGCTGGCCCTACGTGCGCCGGACGGTGGCCGCCGCCCTCGCGGGCAAGGGCTGGCCCGAGGGCGACGTCGCCGCCTTCCTCGGGGAGCTGGAGCCGCGCTACAAGGCGCCCTTCCCGCCGATCGACGAGGACTCGCTGGCGGGCGGCCTCGCCAACACCATCGCCGGGCGGATCTGCAACCACTTCGACCTGCGCGGAGGCGGGTACACCGTCGACGGCGCCTGCTCCTCCTCCCTGCTGTCCGTGGTCACGGCCGCCGGGGCGCTCTGTGACGGCGACCTGGACGTGGCCGTCGCCGGCGGGGTCGACCTGTCCATCGACCCGTTCGAGGTGATCGGCTTCGCCAAGACCGGCGCGCTGGCCACCGGGGAGATGAAGGTCTACGACCGGGACTCCAACGGCTTCTGGCCCGGCGAGGGCTCCGGCATGCTGGTGCTGATGCGCGAGCGGGACGCGGTGGCGCAGGGGCGGCGGATCTACGCGAGCATCAGCGGCTGGGGGGTCTCCTCGGACGGCAGGGGCGGCATCACCCGGCCCGAGGCGGGCGGCCACCGGCTGGCACTGGACCGCGCCTACCGGCGGGCGGGCTACGGGGTCGAGACGGTCTCGTACTTCGAGGGCCACGGCACCGGCACGGCCCTCGGCGACGCGACCGAGATCGAGGCGCTGTCCTCCGCGCGCCGCGCCGCCGACCCGACGGCCCGACCGGCCGCGCTCGGGACGGTCAAGGGGAACTTCGGGCACACCAAGGCCGCGGCGGGCGTGGCCGGCCTGATCAAGGCCGCCCTCGCCGTGCACCACCAGGTGATCCCCCCGGCGACCGGCCACCACGACCCGCACCCCGGCCTGCTCGGCGAGACGGCGGCCATGTACGTGCCGGGCCGGGCCGAGCTCTGGCCGGCCGACCAGCCCGTCCGGGCGGGCGTGTCGGCCATGGGCTTCGGCGGGATCAACACCCACGTCGCGGTCGCCGAGGGCCCCGGCCGCACCCGGCGCGAGGCGCTCGACGAGCGCACCACCCGGCTGGTCGCCGGACGCCAGGACGCCGAACTGCTGCTGCTGGACGGCGCGGACCCGGCCGCGCTGCGCGCGGAGCTGGGCCCACTGCTCGACCTGGTGCCCCGACTGGCCCAGGCCGAACTCGCGGACCTGGCCGGAACGCTGGCCGAGCGGCTCTCCGGCGCCCCGGTCCGGGCCGCCGTCGTCGCGACCTCGCCGGACGACGCCGCGCGGGCCCTCGAACGGCTGGCCGCGCTGCTCGACTCGGGCGCGCGGGAGGCGTTCTCGGCCGCCGAGGGGGTCTTCCTCGGCCGGGCGCGGACCGCGCCCCGGATCGTCTACCTCTTCCCCGGGCAGGGCTCGGGACACGGCGCCGTCGGCGCGATCCGGCGCCGGTTCGCCACCGCGGAGGAGGTGTTCGGCGCGGCCGGACCGCCCGCCGGTGCGGACCAGGTCGCCACCGAGGTGGCCCAGCCGCGCATCGTCACCGGTTCGCTGGCCGCCCTCCGGGTGCTGGACGGACTGGGCATCCGGGCCGGGGCCGCGGTCGGACACAGCCTGGGCGAGCTGACGGCGCTGCACTGGGCCGGGGCGATGAGCGAGGAGCAACTGGTACGCCTCGCCACGGTCCGCGGCCGGGTGATGGCGCGGGCGAGCCTCGGCGGTGGCGCGATGGCCGGCCTGGCGGCGACCCCGGAGCGGACCGCCCGGCTGTCGGACGGGTCGGACGTCGTCGTCGCGGGCTACAACGGTCCCCGGCAGACCGTGGTCTCCGGCCCGGCCGAGGCGGTCGACGAGGTCTGCCGCCGGGCGGCGGCCGAGGGCGTCACGGCGACCAGGCTGCGGGTGTCGCACGCCTTCCACTCGCCGCTGGTCGAGCCGGCCGCGGCCGCGATGGCGGCCGAGCTGGCCGGGTTCGACCTCCGCCCGCCGGTCCGCCCGGTCGCCTCCACGGTCACCGGGCGGCTGCTGGACCCGACCGCCGACCTGCGGGAGCTGCTGCGGGCCCAGGTGCTGCTCCCGGTCCGGTTCCACGAGGCCGCCGAGGCCGCAGCCGCCGACGCCGACCTGGTGGTGGAGGTCGGCCCCGGCCGGGTGCTGTCCGGCCTGCTGGCGGAGATCGCGCCGGACCTCGCGGTGCTGGCGGTCGACACCGACAGCGCCTCGCTCGGCCCGCTGCTCAGGGTCGCCGGCGCCGCGTACGTGCTCGGTGCGCCGGTGCGGACCGCGGCCCTGTTCGGCGACCGCCTGGTCCGTCCGCTGCCGCCGGAGAGCGATCCCACCTTCCTGGCCAGCCCCTGCGAGGCGGCTCCGGCCATCGGCGCGGCCCTGGTGGCGCGGGCCGGCGGGGCGGACGACGGAGCGGAGGACGGAGCGGAGGACGGAGCGGACGACGCCGAGCGGTCCGCGCGTCCGGCGGGTGCGGACACCGGCACCGGCCCGGTCTCCACCCTGGACCTGCTGCGACGGCTCGCGGCCGAGCGGGTCGAGCTGCCGCTGGACTCCGTCACCGCGCGGACCCACCCGATGGACGACCTGCACCTGAGCTCCATCACGGTCGGCCAGATCGTCAACGACGTCACCCGGGCGCTGGGCCAGCCCGCGCTCGCCGCCACGACCGGCTTCGCGACCGTACGGCTGGGCGAACTCGCCGAGCTGATCGACCGGTTGGCGGACACCTCGCAGGCCGGGGCGGAGCCGGCGGGTGAGGTCCCCGGGGTGGCCCCGTGGGTGCGCCCCTTCGCGGTCGAGCACGTGGCGGCTCCCCTGCCGGCCGGGCCGCACCCCGGCTCCCGGGCGTCCGACCCCCGGGCTTCGGCCGACGGCTGGACGGTCTTCGCCACGCCCGGCCACCCGCTGGCCGCACCGCTGCGCACCGCGCTCGCCGCGGCGGGCCTCGGGGACGGCGTCCTGCTCTGCCTCCCGGACGAGTGCGGCGCGCGGGACACGGAGCTCTTCCTGACCGCCGCGCGAGCCGTCCTGGCCGCCCCCGAGGGCACCAGGCTGGTCGTGGTCCAGCACCGCCTCGGGGCCGCGGGCCTGGCGAAGACCCTGCACCTGGAACACCCGTCCGTCCCGACCACGGTGGTCGAGCTGCCCGACACCGCCCCCGAGGGGTCCGCCCGCGACGAGGCGGTGGCCCGCGTCGTCGCCGAGGCCGCCGCCACGGCCGGCTTCGCGGAGGTCCGCTACCAGCGGGACGGCCGCCGCACCGTCCCGGTGCTCCGCCCCCTGCCGCGCCGCCCGGTGGCGGAGGGCGAGTCACCGCTCGACGCGCGGGACGTCCTCCTGGTCACCGGCGGCGGCAAGGGCATCACCGCCGAGTGCGCCCTGGCGGTCGCCCGGGACTCCGGGGCGGCCCTGGCCCTGATCGGCCGCGCCGACCCGGCCGCCGACCGCGAACTCGCCGGGAACCTGGCCAGGATGGACGCCGCCCGCCTGCGCTACCGCTACGCCCGGGCGGACGTGACCTCGCCCGAGGAGGTCGCCGCCGCGGTGGGCCGGCTGGAGCGCGAACTCGGCCCGGTCACCGCCGTGCTGCACGGCGCCGGCCGCAACGAGCCGGCCGCCCTGGACGCGCTGACCGCCGAGGACTTCCGGCGGACCCTGGCGCCCAAGACCGACGGCCTGGCGGCGGTGCTGGCGGCCGTCGACCCGGACCGCCTGAAGCTGCTGGTCACCTTCGGCTCGATCATCGGCCGGGCCGGGCTCCGCGGCGAGGCCCACTACGCCACCGCCAACGACTGGATGACGGAGCTGACCCTCCGCTTCCGGGACCGGCACCCGCGGGCCCGCGCGATCGCCCTGGAGTGGTCGGTCTGGTCGGGCGCGGGGATGGGCGAACGGCTCGGCGTCGTCGAGGCGCTGATCCGGGAGGGCATCACGCCGATCTCCACCGAGGACGGGATCCGGGTGCTCCGCGAGGTGCTCGCGGACCCCTCGGCCGGCCCCGTCCTGGTGGTGAGCGGACGGGCCGGCGGCCTGCCCACCCTGGCCACGGTCCAGCGCGAACTGCCGCTGACCAGGTTCGTGGAGCGGGTGGTCGCCCACCACCCGGAGATCGAGCTGATCACCGAGGCCGAGCTGTCCGAGGGCAGCGACCCGTACCTGACCGACCACCGGCTCCAGGGCGACCTGCTCTTCCCGGCCGTCCTGGGCATGGAGGCGATGGCCCAGGTGGCCGCCGCGGTGAGCGGGCACCAGGGCTCGCCGCTGCTGGAGGACGTCGAGTTCCGCCGCCCCGTGGTGGTCCGCCCGGGCGGCTCGACCACCATCCGGATCGCCGCGCTGGTGCAGGCCCCCGGGACGGTCGACGTGGTGCTGCGCAGCGAGGACACCGGCTTCACGGCCGACCACTTCCGGGCGAGGCTGCGCTACCCCCGTCCCGAGCCGCCCGGCACACCGCCGTCGGTCTGGTCCGGCCTGCCGACGGTGCCGGTCGACCCGGTGACGGAGCTGTACGGCGGCGTGCTGTTCCAGGGCAAGCGGTTCCAGCGCCTGCTGGAGTACCGGCGGGCGAGCGCCCGGCACGCCCTGGCGGAGATCTCCACCGCCGCCCAGGCGCCCTGGTTCGCGGCCTTCCTGCCACAGGAGCAGCAGTTGGCCGACCCGGGCACCCGGGACGCGATGATGCACGCCATCCAGTGCTGCGTGCCGGACGCCACCCTGCTGCCGCAGAGCATCGAGCGGCTCTGGCTGGCCGACCGGGCGGACCAGGACACCGGGTTCGTCGTGCTCGACGCCCGGGAGCGCTCCCAGGACGGGGACCGCTACGTCTACGACCTCGTCGTGCGCACGCCCTCCGGAGCGGTGGTCGAGCACTGGCAGGGGCTGACCCTGGTCGCCGTGCGACGGCGCGACGGCGCCGGCCCGTGGGTGCCCGCGATGCTCGGCTCGTACCTGGAACGCAGCCTGGAACGGGTCCTGGGCGGCAGCCGCGCGGTGGTCGTCGAACCCGCCGCGGACGGCGACGCCGGGCACCGCGACCGCCGGGCCCGCACCGCGACCGCCGTCGGTCGGGCGCTGGGCCGGCCGGTGGAGCTGAACCACCGGCCGGACGGCAGGCCCGAACTCGGCGGCGGGCCGGGGCTCGAGGGCTGGACGGTGTCGGCCTCGCACGACGCCGGTCTGACCCTGGCGGTGGTGGGCCGGGGGCGCCTCGCCTGCGACGCCGAGTCCGTCCTGGAACGGACCCCCGAGGACTGGGACGCGCTGCTCGGCCCCGGCCAACACGCCCTGCGGGACCTGCTGGCGGCCGAGGCAGACGAGGCCCCGGAGGTGGCCGGCACCAGGGTCTGGAGCGCCCTGGAGTGCCTGCGCAAGTCCGGTGCGACCACGCAGGCGCTGACCCTCGACCGCGTCCACCCGGACGGCTGGGCCGTCCTGTCCGCCGGCGACGCCGCCGTCGCCACCTGGGTGACCACCGTCAACGGACGGCCCGGTCCGGTCGTCTTCGCCGTACTCGCCGGAAAGGAGAACTGATGTCGGGCTACTACGAGCTGCGCCACACCGTGGGGTTCGAGGAGACCAACCTCGTCGGCAACGTCTACTACGTGAACTACCTGCGCTGGCAGGGGCGTTGCCGGGAGATGTTCCTCAAGGAGAAGGCGCCCGGGGTGCTCGCCGAGCTGCGGGAGGACCTGAAGCTGTTCACCCTCAAGGTGGAGTGCGAGTTCTTCGCCGAGATCACCGCGTTCGACGAGCTGTCGGTCCGGATGCGACTGGAGGAACTGACCCGGACCCAGGTCCAGTTCAGCTTCGACTACCTGCGGATCGACGGCGGGCAGGGGAGCCCGGTCGCCCGCGGCCGCCAGCGGATCGCGTGCATGCGCGGGCCGAACACGGCGACCGTCCCGGCCCCGGTGCCGGAGGAGCTGCGCCGGGCCCTGGCGCCGTACGCCGAGGACGCGGTGGCCGCCCGGGTCCTGGCGGCGCCGGCCCCGCCCGGCCGGCCGGTGGGCACGGGGAGGGCGCGGTGAGCGACAACGGCCGCGCCCTGGTCGACGACCCGTCACCGTCCACGACCTCGCCGTCCTCCCGGCACGCCGCCGTTCCACCGGACGCGCTGCGCGAGACGATGGCCCGGTTCGCCACCGGGATCACGGTGCTGACCACCGGTGGCGAGCACGTCCACGGGATGACCGCCAACGCGTTCAGCTCGGTGTCGCTGGAGCCGCCGCTGGTGCTGTGCTGCGTCGCCCGCACCGCGACGATGCACCGGGCGATCACGGCGACCGGGTCCTTCGCGGTCTCCGTCCTGGGGGCCGAACAGGAGCCGCTGGCACGGTACTTCGCGGGCCGCGGCCGGCCGCGCGGCGCCGCCCAGTTCCACGGCGTCGACTGGCGGCCCGGCCCGTTCACCGGCGCCCCGCTGCTGTCGGGCTCGCTCGCCTGGCTGGAGTGCAAGCTGGCCGCGCAGTACGACGGCGGCGACCACTCGGTCTTCCTCGGCAGCGTGCTCGGGTCGGGCTGGACGGAGGGCCGGCAGGCGCTGCTGTTCTACGGCGGAGGATTCCATCGGGGCGTCGGCGGTGCCGGCGACGGGACCGGCTGAGCGGAGGGGTGGTCCGATGTTGGTGAGCGTGACCGGCGGCACCGGGTTCGTCGGCATCCACTCGGTCGCGGCGATGGTCCGGGGCGGGCACCGGGTGCGGATGCTGGTGCGCGACCCGGCCCGCGCGGAACGGGCCCTCGCCCTGCTGGAGGTGGACCCGGGCGCCGTCGACCTGGTCGTCGGGGACGTGACGGACGAGGGCGGAGCGGCCCGCGCGGTGCGCGGCGCCGACGCCGTCCTGCACGCGGCCTCGGTGTACTCCTTCGACAGCCGGCGGTACGCGGCCATGCGCCGGACCAACGAGCGGGGGACCGACCTGGTGCTGGCCGCGGCCCGCCGGTCGGGCGCCGATCCGGTCATCCACGTGTCGAGCATCGTCGCGCTGCTGCCGACCCGCCGGCGGCCGCTCCGGGAGGACTCCCCGGTCGGCCGCCCCCGGGAGACGTACATGGCCACCAAGGCCGCCGCCGAGCGCGTCGCCCGCCGCCACCAGCGGGACGGCGCACCGGTGGTCATCAGCTACCCGCCCGCGCTGCTCGGCCCGCTGGACCCGGGGCCGGGCGACCAGAACACCCGGCTGCGCAACACCCTGCGCGGGCTGATGCCGGTCTGGCCGCTCGGCGGCTTCCCGGTCGGCGACGTCCGCGACACCGCGCGGCTGCACGCCCGACTGCTGACCGCGCCGAGGACGGGCCTCGACCGCCACTTCGCCCCGGGCCGCCAACTGGCCACCCGGGAGTACGTGCGGACCCTGCGGGAGGTCACCGGGCGGCGGCTGCCCGCGGTCTTCCTGCCCGCCCGCGCCATGCTGCCGGTCGGCGCCCTGGCCACCCTGGTGCAGCGCGGCTGGCCCTGGCACATCCCCGCGGAGTACGGCGCCGTCTACACCTGCGCCTGCGCGGCTCCCGTCCACCCGGCCGCGAGCACCTGCGGACTGCTGCCGAGGCCGATCGCGGAGACCATGGCCGACACGGTGCGCTGGCTCCGTACCGAGGGACTCCTGACGGACCGGCAGGCGGGCCTCCTGGCGGACGGGAAGGGCAGGTGAGGGGCCCAGCTCCCCGGGGGTGAGGCGCGCCGGGGGCGGCTCCGGCTCGGGGGAGGGGGCGCGTGCGAGGCCGCCGCGCCCCCGCGCGCCGTACGGGATAGCCGCCGGTGTGCGCGGTGGCCCGGGGCCGGGGGTATCGGGAAGGGGATACCGGATGATCACGGGAGGTTCCATGAGCGAGCAGGACGTGCCGCCGATCTCGATCTTCTACCGTCGCGACGGGTTCGACCCGGGCCCGGCCCTGGGCGAGGCCCAGCGCGGGGACCCGGCCCGGCGGGTCCGGGACTTCTGGCTGCACCGGGTCGGCGAGTACCGGCTCGTCACCCGGCACGCCGACGTACGGCGCGTCCTGGCCGACCAGGAGACCTTCGCGATGTACGACCCGGAACGCGCCCCGGTCCTGCCGAACGAACTCCTCAACATGGACCCGCCGGAGCACACGCGGCTGCGCCACGTGCTGACGCCGGAGTTCACCGGGAAACGGATCCGCTCCCTGGAGCCGATGATCCGCGCCCTGGTCGGCGAACTGCTCGACGCCATGGAGGCGCGGGGGCCCGCGGCGGACCTGATGGACGCCTTCGCCCTCCCGCTGCCGCTCGGGGTGATCTGCGCGATGCTCGGCGTCCCCGACCCGGACCAGGGGGACTTCCACCGCTGGTCCCGGACCACGCTGGACCTCGGGCTCCCCATGGAGGAACGGCTCGCGGCCGGCCGGGAGTCGCACGCGTACGTGGCCTCCCTGGTGGCGGAGAAGCGGCGCAGCCCGGACGACGGGATGATCGGCATGCTCGTCCGGGAGCACGGCGGCGCGGTGTCGGACTCCGAACTGGTCGGGGTCTGCGAGCTGCTGCTGCTCGCCGGCCACGTCACGGTGTCCAACACGATCGGCCTGGGCGTGCTCGCCCTGCTGTCGCACCCGGAGCAGGCCGACCGGCTGCGCGACGCGCCCGAGGGCGATCCGGTGGTCGACGCCGCCGTCGAGGAACTGCTGCGGTACCTGTCCGTGTCCAGCACCGCGCTGGCCCGGACGGCACGGTACGACACCGAGATCGGCGGCGTGCCCGTCAAGGCCGGCGAGCAGGTCGTCTGCCAGCTGCCGGTGGCCAACCGGGACCCGGCGCTCGGCGCCGGGATGGACCGCCTCGACATCGGACGCGAACCCGTGTCGCACCTGACCTTCGGGCACGGCCCGCACCACTGCCTCGGCGCACCGCTGGCCCGCGCCGAACTGCGGATCGCGCTGCCCGCGCTGCTGCGGCGGCTGCCCGGCCTCGCGCTCGCGTGCCCCGCCGAAGAGGTGCCCTACCGGGTCAACAACGAGGTCTACGGGCTGCACGCACTGCCCGTCACCTGGTGACGGCGGCCCTCGGCCGGTGAAGGGGCCCCGGCACGCCCAGCCGGCTACGGGGCCCTCCTCCGCAACGCCTTCCGCACGGCCGTCGCCAGGCCGTCCGCCATTCCCCGGGACCGGGGCCGGGGCCGGGATGCCGGGGGCTCGGGCCAGGGAGCCCCCGACGCCGTGAAGTCGTAGGCGGTCTCGGCGTGCTCGGTCTGGTCGATGCCGACCACCTCGACCTCCTCGGCGACCCGGAAGCCGATGGTCCGCTGGATCGCCCGGCCGAGCAGCCAGGAGAGCACGAAGGAGTAGCAGGCGACCACCACGACTCCGACCGCCTGCTTGCCGAGCTGCCCGAAGCCGCCGCCGTAGAACAGGCCCCGGGCGCTCTCGCCGACATGCCCGGTGGCGAGCAGGCCGATCAGCAGCGAGCCGATCGCCCCGCCGACCGCGTGCACGCCGACCACGTCGAGCGAGTCGTCGAAGCCCAGCCGGTACTTGAGGCTGACCGCCGCCGCGCAGACCGCGCCCGCGACCAGCCCGATCACGATGGAACCGAGCACCGAGACCGACCCGCAGGCCGGGGTGATGGCGACCAGTCCCGCCACCGCGCCGGAGGCCGCGCCCAGCGAGGTGAAGGCGCCGTTCCTCGCCCGTACGTAGGCCAGCCAGCCGAGCATCGCGGCGGCGGTGGCGATCTGGGTGTTCAGGAACGCCGCGCCGGCGACGCCGTCGGCGGCCAGCGCCGAGCCCGCGTTGAAGCCGAACCAGCCGAACCAGAGCAGCCCGGAGCCGAGCATCACCAGCGGCAGGCTGTGCGGGCGCATCGGGTGCTTCCGGAAACCGACTCGCTTGTCCAGCACCAGACAGAGCGCCAGGCCCGCGACCCCGGCGTTGACGTGCACCGCGGTGCCGCCGGCGAAGTCGATCACGCCCACCCGGTCGACCAGCCAGCCGCCGCGCCCGTTGTCGGTGCTGAACACCCAGTGCGCGACCGGGAAGTACACCACCGTGGCCCAGACCGTGACGAACAGCGTCCAGGCGGTGAACCTGGCGCGGTCCGCGATCGCGCCGCTGACTAGCGCCGGGGTGATCACCGCGAACATCAGCTGGAACACGGCGAACACGGAGACCGGGATCGAGCCGTGCAGCTCGTCCCGCCCGATGCCGCGCATCCCCAGGTGGTCGAGGTTGCCGATCAGGCCGTGGAAGGCGTCGGAGCCGAAGCTGAGCGAGTAGCCGTAGAGCACCCACAGCACGCTGACGATCGCCAGCACGACGAAGCACATCGACAGCATGTTCAGCGTGCTCTTGGCCCTGACCATGCCCCCGTAGAAGAAGGCCAGCCCGGGGGTCATCAGCATGACCAGGGCCGCACTGATGAGCACGAAGGCGGTGTCGCCCGCACTGAAACCGGCCGGCATCGGTGGCTGGCTCAGCCGAGCCGGGTGCCGGTGCTCCGGTGGACCGCCGTCTTCCCGGACGGCCCGGGGTGGCCGCGCACCCGGAGCCGCCGGGCACGGCGGTCGCGAGCAGGGTGAAGGTGCGTACTCATCGCGAAGCTCCTCGGAATCTCCTGCGGGCGGCCCCCTGCTCCACCGGAATGCTAAGGCGGCTCCTCGATCGGTGCCCGCTGGGGGAACCCACGGGGGCAGGCGGGCGGAGAACGGTCCGGTGGGCGAACGCGTGGTGTACTGCTGCGATGAGTGCTGAGTACGAGCTTGGTCGGGTCGTCGCCAGTCGTGAGCTGGTCTTCACCGCTGCGGACGGCACGCGGGTGCCGGTGCTGTTGGAAGTCGGGGCGCCGTCCCGCGACCCGGAAGGGCCGGACTGGTACTGCCCGTACCGGATCACGGGGCACCCCGGCATCGCCGACCGCGTGACGGCGATCTTCGGCGTCGACTCGTTGCAGGCGCTGCAGCTCGCCCTCACCTGTCTCCCCGACGAGTTGAGCGAGGCGGCCGGGCTGACCTTCCTGGGCGGGACGGACCTGATGCTGGGGAGCGGCGGTTCGTGAGGGCGGAAGCCTGACGGATCGGGGGCCGGGCCCGGGCGGTCAGGACGGTGCGGCCGCCGAGGAGGCGACGGCGGCGGCGAAGTCGGGGTGCACGCCGAGCTGGGCGAGCATGACGCTGAGCCCGACGTAGCAGTTGAACTCCTTGACCTTCCCGTTCTCGACGTACCAGAAGTCGGCGGTGGGGATGCTGAGTCGGGCGCCGGGCGCCCGGACGGTGCCGGCGGGAGTCTCGAAGGGGCCGGTGACGGTGCCCTCGATCGTCAGCTCGACGGCGACCACGTCGCCGATGACGTGGACCCGGTGGAGTTCGCGGTGGATGTCGGGTGCCAGGGCTGCCATGAAGACGACCTGGTCGCCGAGGTGTTCGCCGCGGTAGCTCTCGCCCGCGACGACGTTGTTGAACACCCCGTCCTCGGCGAACTCGTCGATGAAGCCCGGTACGTCGAGGACGTGGCCCTCGGCCGCGTGGTAGGCGGCCCGCACCACGGCTTCCGCGTCGGTGGTCATCGCACTTCCCCTTCCATGAAAGCAATCAAATGCTTGCTTGAAATTATGGGAGCGTCATGGCGAGTGGTCAAGCATTTGCTTGAATGGTTCTGGTCGGACGGGGGTCCGTGCAGGTCAGCCCGGGTACGGCTGGCCGTGGAACGCGCCGGTCAGGACGGGCAGCAGCTGCCGCTCGATCCGTTCGGCGGGCTCGCTGGCCAGCTCGGCGCCGATGGGGGCCAGGGCGAGCCAGTTCAGCAGGCCGGCGGCGCAGCGGGTGCGGAAGACGAGTTCCCGCTCGTCGACACCGGGCAGGTTGGCCGCCAGGACGCGGACGGCGTCCTGGCGGGCCCGTTCGAACTTGCCGCTCAGGCGGTCCCAGCCCTGGGGCGGGTCGATGCCGACCCGGGCGACGGTGCGCATCACGGCCAGTTCCGGTCCGCCGGCGGCCAGTGCCCTGATCATCGGCCGGGCGAACGCCGCCGCGAGCTCCTGGAGGGTCGCGTCGGGGCCGAGCGGGTCGAGTGCCTGGATCTGGGCGTCCAGGTACCGCTCCAGCGCCTGCTCGATCGCGGCGTCGCAGAGCGCCCTCAGCGAACCGAAGTGGTAGCTGACCGCGGCGACGTTGGCCCCGGCGCGGTCGGTGACGTCGCGGAGCTTCACGCCGTCCTGGCCGCGTTCCGCCAGGAGGTCCAGGGCGGCGGCCAGCAGGCCGTCCCGGGTGCGCCGACCGGTCTCCCGGCGCTGGTCCGTCTTCTCTGCCCGTGCCATGGTCCGGACTCAAGCAGGGGCTCGCGATGATTGTCAAGCGACTGATTGAGTTCCCGCCGCCCGGGCCCGGCCGCACCCCCTACAGCGTGGCGGGCTGGGGTTGGGTGGGGACGACGATGACGGTGGTGGTGTCGGCGGTCAGGGCCGTGGTGAACTCCCGTTCCAGGTCCTCGGTCGTCTCTACGTCGACGGCGTGGCAGCCGAAGCCGCGGGCGAGTGAGGCGATGTCGAGGCCGGGGAGGTCGAGTGCGGGGACGCCGGGGGTGTCCTCCAGCCGGGCGAAGGACTTGAGGATCGCGTACTCGTGGTTGCGCATGACCACGTAGACGATCGGGAGGTGGTGCCGGGCCGCGGTGTAGAGGGCCTGGACGCAGTACTGGAAGGAGCCGTCGCCGATCAGGCCGACCACCGGGCGGCGTACTCCGCGCTCCCGGTCGGCGAGCGCGATGCCCACGGCGGCGGGGACGGCCCAGCCGATGCCGCCGCTGGCCGTGGAGAAGAAGGATCCGGGGCGGGTGGTGGGCAGCCATTCGAGCTGCTGGGCCATGGTCGAGGTGGACTCGTTGACGATGACGGCGTCCGGTGGGCGGACCCGGCTCAGGGCGGCGTAGACGGCGGGCGGGGGGAGCGGGAGGGTCGGGGAGGCCGACAGGACCCGGGGCCGGGGCATCGGGTCGGGGGCGGTGCGGGCCGTGCCCTCCTGGACCAGGTCCAGCAGCCCTTCGAGGGCCAGCCGGGGGTCGCCGAGCAGGCTGTCGCCGGCCCGGGCGGTGGCGGCGGCGTGCGGGTCGCCGGTGAGCTGGAGCAGGGCGGTGCCCGCGGGGAGGTAGTCGCCCGGTACGTACGGGTAGTAGCGGAACACCTCCGCGCCGATCACGGCGACCAGGTCGTGTCCGGTCAGGCGTTCGCCGACGGCCTTGACCGACAGGCCCAGCGGGCCGGCGTAGAGCGGGTGGTCCTCCGGGAAGGAGGTGCGCTCCGCGAGCGGGGGGCCGTAGACGGTGGCGCGCAGCTTCTCGGCCAGGGCGACGGCGGCGTCCCAGCCGCCGCCGCGGTCGACCTCGGGTCCGAAGACGAGTGCGGGCCGGCGGGCGGCGGAGAGGCGTTCGGCGAAGGCCCGTAGCCGTGCGGGGTCGGGGGCCACCCGGTGGCTGACCGTCCGCACCCGGGTGAAGGCGGACAGCGGCTGCTTCCAGTCGTCCAGCGGGATCGACAGGTAGACCGGCCCGGCGGGCGGCTGGAGCGCGTGCGCGTAGGCACGCATGACGGCCTCGGGGACGTCCTCGGCGCGGGCCGGTTCGTAGGACCACTTCACCGAGGGCAGCGGCAGCAGGGTCGCCTCGCGGTTGGCGAGGTACGGCTCGCCGATCAGCAGTTCCCGGTGCTGCTGGCCGGAGGTGACGATCAGGGGCGTGTGCGCGTGGGAGGCCGACACCAGGTTGCCCATGGCGTTGCCGGTGCCGGCCGAGGAGTGCAGGTTGACCAGTGCGGGGCGGCCGGTGACCTGGGCGAAGGCGTCGGCCATGGTGATCGCGGAGGCCTCCTGGAGCGCCAGGACGTAGCGGAAGTCCGCGGGGAAGTCCTGGAGGAAGGGCTCCTCGGTGGAGCCCGGATTGCCGAAGACCGTGGTGAGTCCGAGCGTGCGCAGCAGGTCGTACGTCACGGTGCGGACGGTGGATCGCTCGGCCATGGGGGCCACCGGCTTTCCCTCGGGGACGTCGGGGCGATTCGGCTCCGGCCGTCGCACGGCCCGACACCAGCAGGAGAGCACCGGCCCCGAGGGCCCCGCAACCGGACGGGCGGGTGCGGGGCCC
>NZ_JBHVEU010000223.1:0-14671 GCF_042802075.1 Kitasatospora sp. NPDC057518 | reverse complement strand
GATGCGAGGCGGCCACCCAGCAGCCATCCACCATGTTTCGTTTGAACCGTTGGCCCTCGCCCATGCGACGGACAGCGAGGTTGTGTGTTCCGGCGTACCGGTGGCGAAGCGTTCTGGCTCGACGCGCAGCTCTGGCACAACGGTGTTCACCCGTAGATCCGTGACCACCTCGTATGCTCCGTCCCGTTCGAAGGCGATCGGCGAGTTGGCGAGCGCCAGGTAGCCGAACTGCTCGGTGCTGGCATGGCCGCCTGGTCCAGGGGCCGTGCGAGCCCATCGGCCAGCGGTCGACCAGGGGCGGCCAGCGCGGTGAGCAGGTGGTCGCCGAGTTCAGCAAAGTGCCAGGGAGCGCCAGCTTGGCAGCTGGTGCTGCGGCCGACCGTACTGAGAGCCAGGGGGCGGCGTGCGCCGGCGGAAGGCCGCCTCCGCGCCGCAGGTACGACACCCCGAACCTCGCGTGAGGCTGCTTCTAGGGCCTGTGTGAGGTTGCGATCAGTCTTCGGGTTCTGCCCTCACCTGAGGGCAGAACCCGGTAGAACGGTTGGTCGTGACGCGCAGGCAACTGACGGACGGGCAGTGGAAGTTGATCGAGCCCTATCTGCCGATCGGGAGGTTCGGACGTACCCCGAGCGGCTTCGGGAGCAGTTCGAGGGCGTGATCTGGCGGTTCCGCTGCAGCGCCCGGTGGCGGGAGATGCCTTCCGAGTTCGGTCCCTGGCCGACGGTCTACGGCCGATTCCGTGTCTGGCGGGACGCGGGCGTCTTCACCGCCCTGGTGGAAGGCCTGATCGCCCAGGCCGCTCGCGAGGGGACAGCGGACCTGTCGCTGGTCAGCGTGGATTCCACGTCCGTCCGGGCTCACCACGACGCCGCCGGGATGCTCGTCGACGAGGAGATCATGGAGGCCCTGGAGGAGGCCGCGCGGGAGCAGGAGGAGACCCGACAAAAAGGGGCGAGCCGCAGGAACAGAACGGACAGGACGAGCGGCGACGCGCCCGGCTCCGTCGTGGGCTCCGCCTGAAGGAAGCCCTCCTCGGACGGTCCCGGGGCGGGCTGACCAGCAAGGTTCATCTGGCCGCCGACCGCAGGTGCCGTCCCCTGGCACTCGTGCTGACCGCGGGGCAGGCCGGTGACAGCCCGCAGTTCGTCCCCGTGCTGGAGAAGGTGCGGGTCCGTCTGCCCGTTGGCCGTCCTCGCACGCGGCCCGGCGCGGTCGCCGCGGACAGGGCGTACTCGTCCCGCGGCAACCGCGCCTACCTGCGTAAACGCCGGATCAAGGCGGTCATCCCGGAGAAGAGGGACCAGGCCGCCAGCAGGAAGAGGAAGGGCAGCAGGGGTGGCCGGCCGGTCGGCCACGACGCGGATCTTTACAAGGAGCGCAACACCGTCGAGCGCCTGATCAACAGGCTGAAGGCCTGGCGAGGCATCGCCACCCGCTGCGACAAGAAGCCCGAAAGCTACCTCGCCGGCCTCCACCTCCGCGCCTCGATGATCTGGGTCGACGACCTCCTGTGAGACGCCGACTGATCGCAACCTCACACAGGCCCTAGCGCTGGAAGACCACTTCCGGATTGTCCGGCGAGGGGCCGTCCAGCAGCGGACCGTCGATCCCCTTCAGCGTCCGGTCGAAGAACGCCGTCACGTACTCGCGGGTGATCTCCACCCCGCGTGCCGGGGAGAGGGGCGGCGCCGGGAACCCGGCCTGCTCGTGCAGCAGGTCCAGGTCGCTGAAGCTGAAGTGGTCGGCGCCGGCGACCGTCAGCCACTTCTTGTAGCCGCCGAGGGCGTCCCAGGCCTGCCCCCACGTGGTGTCGCCGCCACCGGCCGGGTGGTTGTCGGGCGAACCCAGCATGAGGAACGGCCGGTTGATCTGGCCGGGCGTCGGGACCGGCTTGAAGGCGCCGTCCATGTTCACGCCGGCCCGTACGCGCGGGTCGGCGACCATCGCGGCGGAGGCCGCCGCTCCGCCGATGGAGTGTCCGGCCATGCCGATCTCGTGCTTGTCGATGAGGTGTGCCAGGCGCCACGCGGTGTTGCCGTGCGTCAACTGGTCGATCAGGAAGGACACGTCCCGCGCGCGGTTGGTGGGGATGGAGTCGATCCGCGACGGGTCGCCGCAGATCGCGCACGGCGTCGTCTGGCCGTCCGCCAGCGTCTCGCCGCTGTCCTCGTAGGTGTCGCCGACGAGCGCGACGACGTAGCCGTGACTGGCCAGGTCGGTCGCGAGCGCGGTGAGCGTGACGCGTGGGTCCTCGTACGCGGGTGAGAGGACCACCAGCGGGTACTTGCCGGGCTGCGGCCGCGCGCCGTCGAAGGCGTGCGTGGTGACGCCGGCGATGGTCTGTGGGGTGATGCCGGAGCTCGCCGGCAGGTTCTGCCGCTGGACGATTCCGGTTGCCTCGCCGAGGGACATGTAGGGGGCCGGGGTCCCCGTCCCGGGGACGGCCGGGTAGACCATGGTGACGGCCAGTTGGCGGGGGCCGGATGACGGCACCCACGGGTCGAGGCGGCTCGTGTCGGTGAGGTGGATGACGTCCTCGCCGGCGGCGTAGGGGCCGGTCGGCGCGGGGAGCGCGCCCTGGAAGGTCCGCGCGGGTGCGGCGGCCGCGGCCGGTGCGGTGTCGAACGCGCGCGTGGCCACCGGTGCGGCCGACGGTCCGGCCGTGGCGGCGAACCCGGCGCCGGTTCCGGTGGTGAGGGCGGCGAGCGTCAGCACCGCGACTGCGCTGATACGGCGATTGCGTTTCATGGGACAGACGCTAGGGTCCCGAGGCTCCGTGTCGGATCAACCCGTCGAGGTAACCGTCCTGTTGTCGTTCGTAGCCCCCACGGGGTACCGGGTCATACGCCGGGGCTACGTCGTGCGGCGCGGGGCTCCCTTGGTCGGCTCGTGGGGCTCCACCGCCGGTTCGAGCAGGGCGAGCGTCCGCTGCCGCGCGTCGAGGCCGACGCGGATGCCGACCGGCATCGGCAGGTTCGGGCCGGCGTGCCCGAAGTCGACGTTGCCCAGGACCGGGATGTCACGGTCCCCGAGGACGTCGAGGACGATCTCGCGCAGGGTCGGGGACGCGCCGGGTTCGAGGCCGCCGATCTCGCGCGGGATGCCCACGACCATGCCGGCGATCCGGTCGAGGATGCCGCTGTGCCGCATCACGTGCAGGTAGCTCCACACGTACGAGGCCAGGCCGCCCATCTCCTCCCAGAACAGCACCGCACCGTCGAACCGTTCGAGCGGCAGCGCGAAGGGCGTCGCCTGCGCCAGCACGATCCGGTTGATCAACCCGCCGATCAGCGGCCCTTCGACACGGCCGGGACGCCAGCACTCCCATGACGGGCTCGCGGGCAGTGCGCCGATCGCCTCGGTGCCGGTCAGCAACCTGGCGTAGAGCGCCTCGAGTTCAGCCTGGCGCGCCGCGGGCGCGGACCGCCAGTGTCCGCCGAAGCCGGGGACGGCCATGTCGGCGTGGAACCCGACCAGGCCCGTGCGCGCGTGGAGCACCAGGTGCAGCAGGGAGATGTCGCTGTAGCCGAGGATCGGCTTGGGGTCGGCCCTGATCGCCTCGACGTCGATCAGGTCGAGGTAGCCGAGCGCCGTCTGGCCGCCGTCACTGGCGACGATCGCGCGCACCTCGGGATCGCGCAGGAGGGCGTTGAGCTCCTCGGCGATCTCCGCCGGCGTGGCCGCGCTCCACCAGTGGCGGCGGCCCGCTTCGAGGAGCGGAGCGCGACGTACGCGGAATCCCATCCGCTCCAGCACGACCACCGTCCGCTGGACGTTGGGCTCGTACGCGGGCGGCAGCGGACCGGACAGCGCGGCGATGACGACGAGGTCTCCGGGCGCCAGGGCACGCGGTCGAAGCAGTCGAGGCGGTGCGGAACCAGTCATGGCGCCAGTGTCGCCGCCGCCGTCGGCGGGGTCACCCGACTTTCGCCGGAAGGGTTCTGCCACCGCACCCGCCGTTCGGCGGCCGCGCGTTCCTCGGCGATGGTGGGGATGGCGGCGAGGGCCTCGGCCGGGCGGCCGTTCCGGAGCAGCATGTCGGCCAGGTCGAGGGTGGCCCGGTAGTGGGTGGACGCGCGGAGGAGCGCGACGGCCTCCTCCAGTCGGCCGTCCAGCTCCAGCAGCCGTGCCAGCGAGGTGTCCCACGCGCCGGGCTGCCGTTCGTTGAGGGCGGTGGCCTCCGCGATGCCCTGCGGGCAGCGGCCGGCCTCGCCGAGCAGCCGGAGCCGCAGCTGGAGGACGTCGTCCGGGTGCCCTTCGGCGTACGGGCCGGTGAGCCCTTCCACGAGTTCGAGCGCGCGGTCGGGGCGGCCGTCGTCGACGAGCAGGTCCAGTGTCCGGTGGAGGAGGTTCCCGCAGTCGTAGTAGTCGAACGTGGGCCGGCCGGTCTCGACGGCTTCGTCGATCCTGCCCTGGCGGACGAGGAGGTCCATCAGCGCCGCGCGGTCGTTCGAGAGGTCGTGGGCCTCGATGCGTTCGCGCAGCAGGGCCTCGGCCTCGGGTGCGCGCCCCGCGTCCTCCAGTGCCTTCGCGTACGCGTCGAAGGCGGCGTAGGGCTGGTCGGCGGCGAGGGATGCCAGCTCCTCGATCAGGCCCTGCCGAGCGAGGAGTTCCGCTTGGTACTCGGGGAAGTTGACGGGGTGGTGCCGGCCGGCGGCCGCTTCGGTGCGCAGGGTCTGGACGGCCTCGTCGGTTCGCCCGGCGCGTTCCAGGACCCGGGCGGTCAGGAGCAGCACCTGCCACCGCTCCAGCGAGCCCGTCGGCTCGGTCTCCGCGCGCTCCGCGGCCTGGGCGAGCACGTCGAGGACCTGGTCGTCCGCCCCCTGGCCCTCGGTCGCCTCGACCAGGCACGACAGCGGCCAGGACGCCCCGAGGTGGGGCGTGAGCACCTCGATGGCCTCGTCGATCCGCCCGGCCTTCGCCGACAACTCGGCGTAGCGCACGCACACGTGGGCGTCGTCCAGCTCGGCCACGTCCGGGCGCACCATCGCGAGGGCCTCGTCGGCCTCGCCCTGCCGGATCATGATCTCGGCGGTGACCCACTCGGCGGCCCGCCAGCCGATGTCCGTGAACGGGTCCAGGAGTGCCAGCGCCCGCTCGAACTCCCCGGCCGCGCCCAGCTCCAGTGCCGCCGCCTTCGCGCAGTTCCAGTCCCCGCGCTCCTGCGCCGCCCGGGCGAGCAGCTCCACCTGGCCCAGGTCGAGGAGGGTCTGCGCCATGCGCGGGTGGACGCCGCCGAGGTTGTGCGCTTGCCAGGAGAGGTCGTCGATGTTCACGCGGGGAGCGTACGAACCGCCACTGACAGCGGCCCCGGGCTCGCCCCGTCCAGGGGTGGACCGGGGCCGGACCGTACGGGGAAGCCCTCGGCGTCCACCGCCCGCGTGCACGAGAAGTCGGCCGGTCCGACTTCTCGCGTGCGCGGGGCGGGCCCGTCAGGGGGTGGGTTCGGCTTCGCGGAGTCCGCGGAACACCGCGGGGGTCGTCCAGCCGCGCAGTGCGGCGTGGATCGTCGACTTGAACGCGGCCCGCGCGGTGGGGGCGTCGAGGGCTCCGGCGAGTTCGAGGGTGACGAGCCCGTGCAGGGTCACCCAGAGCGAGAGGGCGATCGAGGGTGCCGGGCCGTCGAGGACGGACTCCGCGACGGCCCGGTCGATCGCGGCGGTGAGCGGTCGGACGGGGTCGCTGGTGCCGACGGTGTCCGACGGCTCGAAGGACTGCACCCCGCCGAACAGCACCGTGTACAGGTGGCGGTGTTCGAGCCCCCAGTGCCGGTAGGCCGTGGCGAGGGCGTAGATGTCGGTGAGGGGGTCCGCGGAGGCGGGTACGTCCGCGACGGCGCGGAACAGGCCGGCGACGGCCTGGTCGCGGACGGCCGAGATCAGTCCGTCCTTGCCGCCGAAGAGGGAGTACACCGCCGTCGTCGAGGTCCCGGCGGCCGCGGCGACGGCCCGGACGGTGACGGTCTCCTGCGGGCGGGTGGCGAGCCATTCGGTCGCGCACGCCACGAGGCGCTCTCCGACGGTCTCGTCGTTCGTCTTCGGCCTTCCCATGACGGGGAGCCTATCGCCTTTGATAACGTCGTTTTGAAACAGCGTTACGAAACAAGGAGGGCTCCACCTTGTCCACGTTCGCCCTGCCCGCGACCCTCTTACGCCGCGCCGCCCGCTCGCTGTCGGCCCTGGCCGCCGTCGTGGCGTCGGTCCTCGCCTTCCTCGCCCTGGTCGTCCTCACGGACGGCGCGGGCTCGGGGCTCGCCGCCTGGCTGCCGGTCCTCGCGGTCGGGACCGCCCTTACACTGCGGCGGAGCCGAGGCCGCACCCGGGCGGCCCGGCTCGTGCCGTTCCTGCCGGTGGTCGTCGCGGCGGCGCTGACGGCGCCGGTCTGCGTCCCGACCGTGCCCACGGCCCGGCAGTACCCGCCGGACCTGCCGTTCGTGGCCACGGAGCGCTGGAGCCTGGACACCGGCAGCAGCGTCGCGGTGTACCACTACCCGCCCGCCGGGCCCGGCCCCCGGCACCCCGTCCCGCTCGTGTACCTCAACGGCGGTCCGGTGCGCGGCATTTCGCTGCTCGACCACCGGTTCCTGCAACTCCTGGCGGGGCAGGGCTACGACGTCTACGCCTACGAGCAGCCCGGCGGCGGACGCAGCGGCCTGCTCCCCATGGACCAGTACACGGCCGACCGGTCGGTCCGCGACCTCGGCGCCTTCGTCGACCGCCTGGGCGGGGGCGCGGTCGACGTCCTCGGGTTCTCGTCGGGCGCGGTCGTGCTCACCCGGGCCCTGGCCGATCCCGGAACCGCCGCGCGCGTGCACCGGGCGGTCATCGCCGAACCCGGCCCGATGGACGGCCCCACCGCGCGGACCGCCGGGCACCAGGGCCGCGAATCCGCGCGCGGCCTCGCCCCGGACCCGACCGGGCCGCGGTCGACGCACGTCCCCCGCTACGCGGTGGCGTTCGGCCTCATGCGGCTCGGACTCCTCAGCCCCGGCACCGGGCTGATCGGACAGGCCGAGGGCGACAACGCCTTCACCGCCGCCGACCTGGGCGGTGACACCGCATCCGCCTACTGCGCGCGCGACGCGCACCGCATCCCCGCCGAGGACAGCGCGCGGAACTTCTCCTTCAGCCCCGCCGCCAGCCTCCGCGTCCAGCGGACGGTCAGGGACTCGGCGTCCATCGCACCGCGGTTGGGGCGGTCCCGGACCCCCGCGATGCTGATGATCGCCGAGTGCTCCTCGCAGGTCCGCCAATGGGCGACCGCCGTCCTCGCCGCCGACCCCGCGATCCAGCGCACCCAGTTCATGCCGGGGGTCGGGCACCACATGTGGAACGGCCTCGACGGCAACAACGACCGGGCCGCGGCCGTGATCGGCGCGTTCCTCCAGGACCAGTCGGCGCCCCTGCCGAACTCCCCGACCCGCGAGGGGATTCCGGCCTTCCTGCGCGACCACGAGTGAAGGCCCGGCAGCCGCGTACGGGGTGGACCGTCGGCGGCCGGGCCGGGGTGATCGGGGGCAGCCGCGGGCGGCCGCCGGGGCGCGGCCGCCGTGCCGGGGATGTCACCCGATGCGGTGAATTGTGTGCAAACCCCGATGGCACCTAGAGTCCAAGGACTGGTGTTCGTGCGCCGGCGGCGGTGAGGCTGCCTCTCTCTGACGTGCCGCTAGCCGGGCGCGACGACGCTAAGTCCCTTATCCGAAAGGAATATCCATGAGTGACACTCTGTACGCTGGCAATGAACTCGGTCTCGGCCAGTCCCTGACCGGCGGTGCCTACACGCTGACCCTTCAGGGGGACGGGAACCTGGTGCTCTCCGAGCCGGGCGCCGTCGTGTGGGCGACCGAGACCCAGAACCAGGGCGTCGAGCGGGCCGTGCTCCAGGAGGACGGCAACTTCGTGCTCTACAAGGGCGACGGTGCGGCCTGGTCCACCGGGACCGACGGCCAGGACGTCGACCGCCTGGTCGTGCAGGCCGACCGCAACGTGGTGCTGTACGCCCGGGACGGCGGGGCGCGGTGGGCGACGGACACCAACACCGATTTCCCCCTCGCCGCCGAGGCTCCGGTCTCGGCCCCGGCTCCGGTCGCGGAGCCGGAGCCGGTCCCGACCCCGGAGCCCGTCGCGGTGCAGACCTACACCGTCGAGCCCGGGGACAGCCTGTGGGCCGTGGCCGAGCGCTTCTACGGTGACGGCAGCCGCTACCTGGAGATCGCCCAGGCCAACGGCATCGACGACCCGGACCTGGTGAACGTCGGTCAGGTGCTGACGATTCCGTAGTCGTGTGGTCCGGGCGCCCGCGTCCGGGCACCTCGCCCTGATCACCGGATCGTCGATTCGGTGTGCCGGTGTGCCGGTGTGCCGGTGACCGGCTCGTGGGAAGTCGGCCCCGCCGACTTCCCACGCAGGGCGTTCAGGTGCGGGCTGCCTGGGTGCGGCAGTGGGAGAGGGCGTACTTGATGCGGCTGTCGGGGCCGGGGGCAGCGGTGAGGAGTTCGCCGGCGGTGACGAGCGTGGCCCAGTACAGGGCCGGGTCGCCGGTGCGGGGCATGGGATGGGCGGCGGCCAGGGAGAGGTAGGCCGTGGTGAGGTTGCCGGTGGTGAACCAGCGCTGGAGGCCGTGCCGGTGGCCGGGGCGGAGGCTGCCGTGGGCGTCGATGGCGGCCAGGAAGTGTTCGACGACGGTGAGTTCGGTGTCGGTGAGCGACTTGGGGACGTCGAAGACGCCGAGGGCCTCGAGGAGTTCACCGGTGTCGTTCTCGGAGTCCGGGCGGGGGTTCGAGAGCAGGGCGTCATAGCACTCGGCCAGGCGGCGGGTGGTCTCGGCGAGGGGGACGTCGAGGGCGAGGCAGACGGCGCGCGCGACGGGCAGGGGCGGGTGGCCCAGGCGGGCGATCAGGGCGAAGGCCGCGGCCGGGGTGGCACCCCGGGAGAGGGCGTGCCGGGCCAGGGTCGTGAGGTGCATGGGGGTTCGGGCTTTCAGGCGAGGGCGGTGGCGGGCGCGGGGGCGACGAGCACCCAGACGAACTTGCCGATGCCGTCGGGGCGGGAGGTGCAGCCCCAGCGCTCGGCGAGCTTGTTGATGAGGAACAGGCCGCGCCCGTGCTCGTCGGAAGGGGCGGGGGTGTGGAGCGTGGGGTGTCCGCTGCCGGCGTCGTGGACCTCCAGCCGCAGGCGGGAGTTGATCAGGGCGATGCGGATCTCGATGTGGCGGTCGTCCGGCGCGTCGGAGTGCTGGACGGCGTTGGCGAACAGCTCGCCGAGGAGCAGCTCGGCGGTGTCCGCGTACCGGTCGCCGGAGGGCAGCCCTGAGAGGTAGGCGCGGAGCAAGTAGCGCGCCAGGGGCGTGGATTCGGCGCGGGAGTCGAGGTGCGCGACGAACGCGCGGGGCCTGCGGGACGAGAGCATGGGGGAGCACCTCACGGGGCGGAGGGGGGCGTGCGACAGGAGCGCACGGTTCACGCTGCGCATGCAGATGACTGCGTTCCGGTAACAATGATCGGCCTGTGGGGATACCGTGGTCCCCAATTCCGCGTGTTGGGCACGCGAAGCACAGCTGGGGGCAGTCATGGCACAGAGGAAGACCGGGCACGGACCGACGGCGAGCTCCGCCATCATGTTCGGCGAAGAGATCCGCCACGCGCGCGCGGCGATGGGCTACCGCCAGGAGGACCTGGGCAGGAAGATGCACCTCGACCGCACGGTGATCTCGCGGATGGAGGGCGGACGGCGGAAGCCGTCGCTCGAGGAGCTCGCGCAGCTCGGGGAGTTGCTGAACGCCACCGAACTGCTCACGCGGCTGTACGGCTGGGTCGACTGGAGCGCCGCGATCGAGCATCCGGATTGGTTCCAGGAGCGTGCGGAGCTGGAGGCCCTCGCGGTCGGGCTGCGTGTCTACCAGGACACTGTGATGTACGGCCTGTTGCAGTGCCGACAGTATGCGCGGGCGGTCTTCGAGACTGGAGACGCGGCCGGAAATCCGGTGGAGGTCGAAGAGCTGACCAATGCTCGACTCAGTCGGCAGGGTCGATTCCTTGTGCCCGATGGGCCGCTGCTGGTCGTCATCCTCGGCGAGAGCACCATTCGTACGGTCATTGGCGGTCCGAGCGTGATGCGGGCTCAGATGGAGCACCTGTTGAGGGTGGCTCAGCTCCCGAACGTCGTGCTTCATCTGGCGCCGTTCGCGGACCGGCGGACGCTCATCAAGACGGATATGGTGTTGCTGGAGCTGCCGGACGGGCAGCGCTTTGTGTACTCAGAGAGCCTTGAACGAGGGCACTTGAGCGATGCTCCCGCCAGTGTGGTCAAGTACCAGCGCCACTATGATCAGCTCCGTGGCGAATGCCTGTCAGAGAGCGACTCGCTTCAGCGGTTCGCCGAGGCGCTGGAGGGATTCAAGGATGAAGAGCAACGAGCTCGCCGCAGCCGACTGGCGGAAGAGCAGCTACAGCGGCAACGACGGCGGGGACTGCATCGAGGTAGCCCCCGGATTCCCGGGCCTCGTTCCAGTGCGTGACTCCAAGGACTCGCAGGGCCCGGCCCTCGTTTTCCCGGCCTCCGCCTGGGAAGCCTTCGTTGCGGCCGTCCGCGAGGGCGACTTCCCGGTGTAGAACTCCCCAAGGAGCTGGCTGTGTTGACCTGGCGGAAGAGCAGCTATAGCGGCAACAACGGTGGCATGTGCATCGAGGTGGCGCTGCCGGTCTGGCAGAAGAGCAGCCACAGCGGCGACAACGGCGGCTGCTGCGTCGAGGTGGCCCTCGGCTTCTTGCCCGGCGCCGTCCCGGTGCGTGACTCCAAGGACCCGCAGGGCCCGTCCCTCCTCTTCCCCGACTCCTCCTGGAACGCCTTCGTCGCGGCGGTGCGGGCCGGCGAGTTGCCGATCGAGGGCTGAGCCACCCCTCCACATCCCTCCCTCGGGGCGGGGCGCCAACTGGTGCCCCGCCCCGAGGCGTTCCCCGCTTGTGGCTACTTCGCCTTCGCGCGGTAGGCGCGCTTCTTCGCGAGTGCGCCGCAGGTCTTCATCGAGCACCAGCGCCGCGCGCCCGCTCGCGACGTGTCCACGAACGGCGTTCCGCAGTCGGGGTTTCCGCAGATGCGCACGCGCGTCCGCTGCTCCTCGGACGCGCAGAGCGCGATCAGGTCCCGCGCCACCATCGACAGCACGGCCGCGATCCCGTCCCCGTCCCACCGCACGGACGCCGCGTCCGCCGAGAGCACGGGCACCGAAGTCGCTTCTGCTGCCACCCTGTTGACCACCGCGACGTCCTCGGGCGCGGGCGGCACCCCCTCCGCCAGCGCGACGCCCGTCCGCTGGATCGCCTCGCGCAGCCGCCTCGCTCCCTCCAGCTCGGCCTCGTCGCAGCTCGGCGCCACCGTCGTGCAGCCGCTCTCCACACTCCACCGGCTCAGGTCCTCCGGCAGCGCCAGCCGCTCGACGTGCACGTCCTTGCCGCGATCGGCGAGCGTGCCGGCGAAGGCGAAGCACAGCCGTGCGTCGTCGAACCGGAAGTCGGTCTTGGCGCGCTGGCGCCCTTCTCGTCGGCCGTCTTCGTCACTCATGTCCACCACTCTAAGCGGTTGACACGCGGCGAAGCGGGCGCATAGCTTCAAGGTCCACCACTTGAACCGGTGGACTTTCCCCGAGGAGGTCGCGTCCATGTACGCCGCAGTCATCGAAGAACTCCACCAGCCCCTCGTCATCCGTGACGTGCCCGACCCCGTCTGCCCGCCCGACGGCGCCATCGTGCGCGTCGGCGCCAACGGGATCTGCCGCACCGACTGGGCCCTGTGGGCCGGGGACTTCTGGACGGGAGGGCCGCAGGTCAAGCCCCCGTTCGTCCTCGGCCACGAGTTCGCCGGCACCGTCGTGGAGGTCGGCCGGGACGTTCGGGACTGGCGGGACGGCGACCGGGTCATCTTCCCGATGAACCCCGGCGAGGGCTCCTGCGAGATGTGCCGCAGCGGCAACCAGCACGTGTGCGAGCACGTGGACTCGCTCGTCCCCGGCGTCTCCTACTGGGGCGCCTTCGCCGAGTACGTCATGGTCCGCTTCGCCGACGTCAACCTCGTCCGGGTGCCGGAGGCCGTCGGATTCGTCGATGTCGCCGCCCTCGCCTGCCGCTACATGACCGCCTTCCACGGCGTCGTCGACCAGGCCCGCGTGCGCGGCGGGGAGTGGGTCGCCGTGTACGGGGCCGGCGGCGGCATGGGCCTGTCCACGGTGGAGATCGCGGCCGCCACCGGCGCCAACGTCATCGCCGTCGACATCTCCGAGGAGAAGCTGGACGCCGCCCGCGCCCTGGGCGCCGTCCACACCGTCAACGCCGCCACCGACGACCCGGCCGAGGCGGTCAGGACCCTCACCCGGGGCGGCGCCCACGTGTCCGTCGACGCCGTCGGCATCGCCGAGGCCTGCCGCAACTCCGTCCTCTCCCTGCGCACGCGCGGCCGCCACCTCCAGCTCGGGCACACCACCGGTGCGGAGAAGGGCGACGTCGGGCTACCGATCGACGTGATGATGGTCAAGGAACTGGAGTTCCTGGGCGCCTTCGGCATGCAGGGCCAGCGCTTCGGCACCATGCTCAACATGATCGAGGCCGGCCGCCTCAACCCCGGCCGCATCGTCACCCGCACCGTCGGCCTCCACGAGGCGAGTGGCGTGCTGGAGTCCCTGGAGACGTACGGGCCGACCGGCGTCGTCGTCATCGACGAGTTCCGGGCCTGAGCACCGGTGGAAGGAAGCACGACCATGCCCGTTCCCCGCCTGCTGGTCGACCCGGAACTGCGCCGGGCCCTCGACGCCGTCCCGATGACCCCCAACGGCGCGTTCGACCTGACCGACGTCCCCGCGACCCGCGAGACCCTCCGCGCCTTCGCCGCGGCCGTCGCCGACTCCACCCCCGACGACCCGTCGGTCACCGTGACCGAACACCGCGCGACCCGGCCCGACGGCCCGGACGTGCCGATCCGCCTGCTGCGGCCCACCACCGCCGGGCCCGGCCCGCTGCCGGTCCTGCTCTGGTTCCACGGCGGCGGGCAGGTGCTCGGCTTCGCCGCTCAGGACGACCCCTGGCTCAAGCGGCTCAGCACACGGCTCGGCTGCGCCGTCGCCGCCGTCGACTACCGGCTCGCCCCGGAGACCCCCGCCCCCGGCGCCGCCGAGGACGGGCACACCGCCCACCGGTGGCTCCTCCACGAGGCGGGGGTGCTCGGTCTGGACGCCACCCGGATCGGCATCGGCGGCCAGAGCGGCGGCGGGGGAGTCGCGGCGGCCACCGCCCTGCTGGTCCGCGACCACGGCGGCCCCACGCCGCTGTTCCAGGCGCTGATGTACCCCATGCTCGACGACCGGAACCGGACCGCGTCCAGCCACGAGATCACCGACCTCGGCATCTGGGACCGCGCCACCAACCTCCTCGCCTGGCGGGCGATCCTGGGCGACCGCGCCGGCACCGACCAGGTCAGCCCGTACGCCGCCCCCGCCCGCGCGAAGGACCTCGGCGGACTGCCGCCCACCTTCGTCGCCGTCGGCGAACTCGACTCCTTCCGCGACGAGGACCTCGACTACGCCATGCGCCTGCGCGCCCACGGCGTCCCCGTCGAACTCCACCTCTACCCCGGCGCGTACCACGCCTTCGACCTGTTCGCCCCCGAGTCACAGCTCGCCGAGAGCTTCGAGCAGGCCTGGCTCGGCTACCTCGCCCGCCACTTCCGCGCCCCCGCGCCCCAGCACCCCCGGCCCCCGGCGTAGACCCGGTCTCCCGCCGTCTGCCCGGAGGTGGTCGGAGGTACCCCTCCGGATGGTCTATACCCGCATCGTCAGCCTCCACGAGGCGGGCGACGTGCTGGAGTCCCTGGAGACATACGGCCCGACCGGTGCCGTCGTCATCGACGAGTTCCAGGCCTGAGCGGCCGCGGAAGGAGACACCGCCATGGCCGCTCCCCGCCTGCGGAGCCCAGGGGCGGCGGACGGGTAGCGAAGGCATCACCCGGTGTGATCGGGCTCTATCGTGGCTTTCGTAAGCCCTAGCCGATCACTTGCGGGAGGCCACTCATGAGCGCCTCGGAAGTTGAACGCCCGATCTACCCGCCCGCGCGCCCCCGAGTCACGGTCGAGGAACTGCTGGCAGCCAAGAACACGCAGCCCATACGGTCCCTCGATGAGCTCCAGGCCGACACTTTCGAGTCGGACGAAGAGCTCGACGAGTTCCTGGCGTTCGTCCGCGCCGAACGCCAGCGGAACGTGGCCTGAGGGAGCAAGGTGCAGCCTGTCATTCTTGACACCGACGTCGCGTCCCTGACGCACAAGCGCAGGTTGGCGGGGGCAGGCTCTCGGCGGCCGGCCTGAAGGCCGGTCTTCCGCGTGGCCCGTCAACGACATGTGGATCGCGGCCTGCTGTCTCACCTACGACCTTCCGCTGGCGACGCTGAACCTGAAGGACTACGCGTACTTCCAGAAGGAGCACGGCCTCCGAATCCTGGGAGCGGAGTAGCCCCCGGCCGTCTGCCCGGAGGTGGTCGGAGGTACCCCTCCGGATGGTCTATAGTTTTCCTCATCACCCAGATGCGCGGGTGGCGGAATAGGCAGACGCGCTGGATTCAGGTTCCAGTGCCCGAAAGGGCGTGGGGGTTCAACTCCCCCCTCGCGCACAGATGAACGGCCGGTTGATCTT
>NZ_JBHVEU010000222.1:0-14728 GCF_042802075.1 Kitasatospora sp. NPDC057518 | reverse complement strand
GCGCCGATGGCGCCGGTGCCGCCGGTGACCAGGACGGTGCCGCGTCCGGGCCGGGGGGTGGCGGCGGCCGCGGCGGCGCGGACCAGGCGGCGGGCCAGGATGCCCTGCGGGCGCAGGGCCGTCTGGTCCTCGGCGACGGCGCCGGACAGCAGGGCGGCGAGCCGGGTGCCGGTGCGGTCGTCCCAGGCGTCGGCGGGCGGCAGGTCGACCAGTCCGCCCCAGTGCCCGGGGTGTTCGAGGCCGGCGACCCGGCCCAGTCCCCAGACCTGGGCCTGGGCGGGGCTGCCGCTCTCGCCGGGGCCGGTGGCCACGGCGCCGGAGGTGAGCACCCACAGCGGGGTGCCGGGGGCGCCGGCGCCGAGCTGCTGGATGAGGTCGAGGGTGGCGGCCACGCCCCGGGTCATGGTCGGGTGCCCCTGGTCCGGGGACTCGTCCAGGGCGAGCAGGGAGACCACGCCGGCGGGCGCCGGGTGGGCGGCGAGAGCGGTGCGGTCGGCGTCCGGCAGGGTGCGGACGTCGGTGGCGCCGTGCTCGGCCAGGGCGCGGGCGACCTTCCGGGCGGTCTCCGGGTCGGCGGCCGCGCCGACCAGCAGCCAGCTGCCGGTCAGTTGCGGGGGCGCGGGGTGCTCGGCGGTCCGGGTCCAGGTGATCCGGTAGCGCAGGCCGGTCAGCGCGTCGTCGGGCGCGGGGGCGGCGGGCCGGGCCGGTTCGGGCCAGTAGCGGCTGCGCTGGAAGGCGTAGGTGGGCAGGTCGACGAGGGTGCCGGGGCCGTGCACGGCCGCCCAGTCGACGGGTGCGCCGGCCACGTAGGCGGTGGCGAGCGAGGTGAGCAGGCGGCGGGCGCCGCCGTCCTGGCGCCGCAGCGTGCCGGTGACGACCGCCGCCTCGCCGAGGGTGTCCCGGACGGCGCCGGTCAGCGCGGGGTGCCCGGACACCTCGACGAACACCCGGTGCCCGCTGTCGCCGAGGGTCCGTACGGCCCGTTCGAACTCGACGGTGCCGCGCAGGCTCGCGTACCAGTAGTGGGCGTCCAGCTCCCGGCCGTCCTGCCACTGCCCGGTGTACGCGGAGACCAGCGGGACGTCGGCCGCGCGGGGCTCGATGCCGGCGAGCGCGGCGAGGATCTCCTCGCGCAGCTCCTCCACCTGGGGGCTGTGCGAGGCGTAGGCGATCGGGACGCGGGTGGTGCGGCAGGTGGGCGGGCAGGCGGCGGCGAACTCGTCGAGCGCGTCGGGGTCGCCGGAGACCACGCAGGAGCGGGGGCCGTTGACGGTGGCGAGCGCGAGCCGTCCCTCGAAGCCGGCGAGCCGTTCGCGCACCGTGTCGGCGGGCTCGGCGACGGAGAGCAGGCCGCCGCGTCCGTCCAGGGTGCGCAGGGCCCGGCTGCGCAGGGCGGCGACCTTCGCGCCGTCCTCCAGGGTGAGGGCTCCGGCGACGGTCGCCGCGGCGATCTCGCCCAGGGAGTGGCCGACGACCGCGTCCGGGGAGACCCCGGCGGCCTGCCAGACGGCCGCCAGCGCCACCGAGACCGCCCAGACGGCGGGTTGGAGCACGTCGGCGGCGAGGAAGTCGTGCCGGCCGGCCAGCACGTCCGCGAGGTCCCAGTCGACGTACGGGGCGAGGGCCCGGGCGCACTCGTCCAGCCGGTCGCGGAAGACCGGTGAGACCTCGGCGAGTTCGCGGCCCATGCCGATCCACTGGCTGCCGTGGCCGGGGAAGACGAACACGGTGCGGCCGGTGCCGCCGGGCGCGACGGAGCCGGTGACGGCGTCGGGCGAGGACTGTCCGGTGGCCACCGCCGCGGCGGCGGGCAGCAGTTCGGCGTGGTCGGCGCCCAGCAGCACGGCGCGGTGGTCGTGCGGCGGGCGGGTGGTGGCGAGCGACCAGGCCACGTCGCCGACCGGCAGGTCGGGGCGGGCCAGCGCGGACTCGCGCAGCCGGCCCGCCTGGGCGGCGAGGGCGCGCGGGTCGCGGGCGCCGACCGGCCAGGCGACCGGTCCGCCGGTCAGCACCGGGGCGGGGCCGGCGTCCGGCGTCGCGTCCGTCGTCGCGGGCGCGGGCGCGGGCCGGGCGGGGGCCTCCTCGATGATGACGTGGGCGTTGGTGCCGCTGACGCCGAAGCTGGAGACGCCGGCCCGGCGGGGCCGCTCGCCGTCCGGCGCCCAGGCGACGGGCCGGTGCAGCAGGGCGACGTGCCCGGCGGTCCAGTCGACGTGCGGGGTCGGGGTGTCGGCGTGCAGGGTGCGCGGCAGCTGTCCGTGCCGCAGGGCCAGGACGATCTTCATGATCCCGGCGACGCCGGCGGCGGCCTGGGTGTGGCCGATGTTGGACTTCACCGAGCCCAGCCACAGCGGCCGGTCGGCGGGCCGGTCCTGGCCGTAGGTGGCGAGCAGGGCCTGGGCCTCGATCGGGTCGCCGAGTTCGGTGCCGGTGCCGTGCGCCTCGACGGCGTCCACGTCGGCGGCGGTGAGGCCGGCGCCGGCCAGCGCGGCGCGGATCACCCGCTGCTGGGAGGGGCCGCTGGGGGCGGTGAGCCCGTTGGAGGCGCCGTCCTGGTTGACGGCGCTGCCGCGGACCACGCCGAGCACCTGGTGGCCGTTGCGGTGGGCGTCGGAGAGCCGTTCGACCGCGAGGACGCCGACGCCCTCGGCCATGCCCATGCCGTCGGCGCCCTCGCCGAAGGCCTTGCACCGGCCGTCGGCGGCCAGGCCGCGCTGCTGGGAGAAGCCGACCAGGTCGCGCGGGGTGGGCATCACGGTGACGCCGCCGACCAGGGCGAGGTCGCACTCGCCGGCCCGCAGCGCCTGGGCGGCGGAGTGCAGGGCGACCAGCGAGGAGGAGCAGGCCGTGTCGACGGTGAAGGCCGGGCCCTCCAGGCCGAGGAGGTAGGAGACCCGGCCGGACAGCACGCTGGTGGCGGTGCCGATCATGGCCTGGCCCTCCAGGCGGTGGTCGGCGTGGCCGGCGGCGCGGGCGGTGAGGTGGTCGTAGCCGGAGCCGAAGCCGCCGACGAACACGCCGGTACGGCTGCCGCGCAGGCCGGTGGGGTCGATGCCGCCGCGTTCCAGGGTCTCCCAGACGACCTCCAGCAGCAGCCGCTGCTGCGGGTCCATGGTGACCGCCTCGCGCGGGCTGACGCCGAAGAACCCGGCGTCGAACTCGGCGGCCTCGTGCAGGAACCCGCCCTCGCGGGCGTAGAAGGTGCCGGGCCGTTCGGCGGTGGGGTCGTAGAGGGCGGCGAGGTCCCAGCCCCGGTCGGTGGGCAGGCCGGTGACGGCGTCCTGTCCGGCGTCGAGCAGCTGCCACAGCTGCTCGGGGGTGTGGATGCCGCCGGGCAGGCGGCAGCCCATGGCGACGATCGCGACCGGGTCGGCGAGCGGGTCCGGGCCGGTGGCGCGCGGTGCGGCCGAGGCGGCGGTGTCCGGTCCGCCGCCGACCAGCCGGGTGCGCAGGTGCGCGGCGAGCACCTGCGGGTCCGGGTAGTCGTACAGCAGGGTGGCGGGCAGCGGCAGGCCGGCGGCGGTGCTGAGCCGGTTG
Organism: Kitasatospora sp. NPDC057518; assembly: GCF_042802075.1. Classification (NCBI taxonomy): domain Bacteria; kingdom Bacillati; phylum Actinomycetota; class Actinomycetes; order Kitasatosporales; family Streptomycetaceae; genus Kitasatospora; species Kitasatospora sp. NPDC057518. Next base: position 11,191 of record NZ_JBHVEU010000222.1, on the reverse strand, counting down.
CGCAGTTCGACGGAGGTGAGGGAGTCCAGGCCGAGTTCGCTGAAGGCGCGGCCGGGCTCGACGTCGGCGGCCGAGGCGTACCCCATCACGGTGGCGGCCTCGTCCCGGACCAGGTCGCAGAGCAGCCGGTCCTGCGCCTCGGCGGAGGTCAGCGCCGACAGCCGGACGGCCAGCGGGTGCTCCGGCTCGGCGGCGCGCGGCGCCGGGTCCGCGGCGTCGGCCGCGTCGGCGGCCCGGATCTCGGGCAGGTCGCGCATCAGCGGGGCGCGGCGCAGCTGTTCGGGGCCGCGGGCGGTGGCCATCGCGGCGAAGTCGACGGCCATCAGCGACAGTACGGCCAGCCGGGGGTCGGGGTCCTCGACGGCGGCGGCGAGGGCGCGGACCGCGTCCTCGGGCTCCATCAGGACCTCCCACTTGTTGCGGGCGAGCCGTCGGCGGGCGCCTTCGCTGGCCTGGCCGACGCCGCCGCCCGCCCACGGGCCCCAGGCCAGCGAGGTGGCGGGCAGGCCGCGGGCGCGGCGCTGCTCGGCGAGGGCGTCCAGGTAGGCGTTGGCGGCGGCGTAGTTGCCCTGGCCGCCGTTGCCGAAGGTGGCGGAGATGGAGGAGCAGAGGACGAAGGCGTCGAGGTCCAGGTGGGCGGTCAGCTCGTCGAGGTGGGCGGCTCCGCCGGCCTTGCCGTCGAAGGTGCGGGCCAGGCGGGCGGCGTCCAGGCGGTCCAGGACGCCGTCGTCCAGGGCGCCGGCGGCGTGCAGCACGGTGGACAGGGCCGGTCCGGTGGCGGCGACGCGGTCGAGCACGGCGGCGAGCGCGGGGCGTTCGGCGGTGTCGCAGGCGAGGACGTCCACGGCGGCGCCGGCGGCGGCGAGTTCGGCGGCGAGCGCGGCGGTGCCGGCGGTGGCGGGGCCGGAGCGGCTGGTGAGGACGAGGCGGCGGGCGCCGCGCTCGCGGGCGAGCCAGCGGGCGGCGTGGCCGCCGATGTGGCCGGTGCCGCCGGTGACGAGGACGGTGCCGCGGGGGGCGAGCGGCCGCCGGTCGGCGGGGCGGGGCGGCCTGGGGGCGTGGGCGAGGCGGCGGGGCCGCAGGCCGTCGGCGCGCAGCGCGACCTCGTTCTCGTCGCGGGCGGCGAGGACGGCGGCCAGGCGGGCGGCGGCCCGCTCGTCCCACTGCCCGGGCAGGTCGACCAACCCGCCCCAGCGGTCGGGGTGTTCGGCGGCGACGGTGCGGCCCAGGGCCCAGACGGGGGCCTGCTGCGGGTCGGCGGCGCCGGTGCCGGGGTCGGTGGTGACGGCGCCGGCGGTCAGCAGCCACAGCGGGGCGGGCACGGCGGCGTCGCCGAGGGCCTGGACCAGGGCCAGGGTGGCGGCGAGGCCGCGGGCCACGGCGGGGTGGGCGGCGAGCGGGGCGGTGTCGAGGGCGAGCAGGGACAGCACGCCGGCGGGCCGGGCGCCGTCCAGTGCGGCGGTGAGCCGACGCGCGTAGTCGGCGCGGTCGGCCTCGGCGGTGTCCAGCTCGACGGTGACGGTCCGGGCGCCGCGCCCGGCGAGGGCCGCGGCGCAGGGGTGGACGGGGTGTCCGGCGGGGGTGAGCACCAGCCAGGTGCCGGTGAGCAGCGCGGGGGCGGGCTCGGGGGCGTGGGCCCACTCGGCGAGGAAGCGCCAGTCGTCGGTGGGGTCGGCGGCCGGGCCGTGGGCGGCGGGGGCGGCCGCGGCCGGGCGGGCCGGCGGCCAGAAGCGGCGGTGCTGGAAGGCGTAGGTCGGCAGTTCGACGCGCCGCGCGGCGTCCCGGACGTCGGCGGGGGCGGGCAGCACGGCGGTCCAGTCGACAGGCAGGCCGTGGACGTGGGCGGTGCCGATCGAGCGCAGCAGCCGGTCGGCGCCGTCGTCGTCGCGGCGCAGCGTGTCGATCACCAGCGGGTCGGGCAGGTCGGTGCGGGCGGCCAGCGTCTCCTGGACGGCGGGCAGCAGCACCGGGTGGGCGGAGACCTCGACGAAGGTGCGGTGGCCGGTGGCGGCGAGGGCTTCGACGGCCTCGGCGAAGCGGACGGTCTGCCGGACGTTGGCGTACCAGTACCGCGGCCCCAGCTCCTCGCCGTCCACCAGTCGTCCGTGGACGGTGGAGAACAGCGGGACGGCGGCGGGGCGCGGCCGGATGTCGGCCAGCAGCCGCGGCAGGGTCTCCGCCAGCGGCTCGCACAGCCGGGAGTGCGCCACGAAGTCGGTGACGGGCACGCGCCAGCGCATCGCCTTGCGCTTGCGCAGCACGCGTTCGAACTCGACGAGCGCGTCGGGTTCGCCGGAGACGACGGTCGTGGCGGGGGCGTTGACGGCCGCGACGGCGAGCCGGTCGCCGAAGGGTTCCAGGAGTTCGCGCACCAGCTCGACGGGCAGCACCACGGAGAGCATGCCGCCCTCGACGCCGAGGCCGGTCAGCGCGGCGGCGCGGACGGCGACGATCCGGGCGGCGTCCTCCAGGGTGAGCGCGCCGGCGACGGTGGCGGCGGCGATCTCGCCCTGGGAGTGGCCCACCACCGCGTCGGGGACGACGCCGGCCGCCTCCCAGACGGCGGCGAGCGAGACCATCACGGCCCAGAGCAGCGGCTGCATGACGGCGGCGCCGTCGGGCGCGGGGGCGTCGGGCTCGCCCGCGAGCACGGCGTGCGGGTCCCAGTCGACGTACGGGCGCAGGGCCCGCGCGCACGCGGCGAACCGGGCGGCGAACACCGGCGACTGCGCGGACAGCCGTCGGCCCATGCCCTCCCACTGGCTGCCCTGGCCGGGGAAGACGAACACCGTCCGGTCCTCGCGGGCGGCGCTCTCGCCGGTGAGGGCGTGCTCGGTGTCCTGGCCGGTCATCAGGGCGGCCAGGCCCCGGCCGAGTCCGGCGGGGTCGGCGCCGACGACGACGGCGCGGTGCTCGAAGGGGCTGCGGGTGGCGGCGAGCGCCCGGGCCACGGCGGCGGGCGGCGGGGTGTCGGCGGCGAGGGCGTACGCGTGCAGGCGGCCGGCCTGCGCGGCCAGGGCGTCCCGGCCGCGGGCGCTGACCGGCCAGGCGGTGACGTCCGTACCCGCGGCGAGCAGCGGCGGTCCGGCCGGGTCGTCCTGCGGCGGGTCGGCGGGGGCGGGGAGGTGTTCGGGGGCCTGTTCGATGAGGACGTGCACGTTGGTGCCGCTCATGCCGAACGCGGAGACGCCGGCGCGGCGCGGCGCGTCCTGCGGGGTCGTCCAGGGCCGCTGCTCGGTCAGCAGCCGTACGGCGCCGGACTCCCAGTCGATCTCCCGGGACGGCTCGTCCGCGTGCAGGGTGCGCGGCAGCGTGCCGTGCCGCATGCCGAGGACCATCTTGACGAGGCCCGCGAGGCCGGCGGCGGTCTGGGTGTGGCCGATGTTGGACTTGGCGGAGCCGAGCCACAGCGGCCGGTCGGCGGGGCGGTCCCGGCCGTAGGTGGCCAGCAGGGCGTGGGCCTCGACGGGGTCGCCGAGGGGGGTGCCGGTGCCGTGCGCCTCGACCGCGTCGATCTGGTCGGGGGTCAGGCCCGAGGCGTCCAGGGCGGCGCGGATCACGCGCTGCTGGGAGAGTCCGCTGGGGGCGGTGAGGCCGTTGGAGGCGCCGTCCTGGTTGATGGCGGTGCCCCGTACGACGGCCAGCACGGGGTGGCCGAGGCGCCGCGCGTCGGAGAGCCGTTCGACGGCGATGGTCGCGGCGCCCTCGGACAGGCCCATGCCGTCCGCTCCGGCGGCGAAGGGCTTGCAGCGGCCGTCGGGGGCGAGGCCGCGCTGCCGGGAGAAGCCGACCAGCTGGCTGGGGGTGGACATCACCATCACGCCGCCGACCAGGGCGAGTTCGCACTCGCCCGCGCGCAGCGCCCGGCCGGCCAGGTGCAGGGCGACCAGGCCGGAGGAGCAGGCGGTGTCGATGGTGAGGGCGGGGCCCTCCAGGCCGAGGGCGTAGGCGACGCGGCCGGAGATGATGCTGCTGGAGTGGCCGGTGACGAGGTACCCCTCGGCGGCCGGGTCGCCGTCGGCCAGGCCGTCGCCGTAGCCGGTCAGGGTGGCGCCGGCGAAGACGCCGACGGGGGTGCCGCGCAGCGATTCGGGGGCGATGCCGGCGCGTTCGAGGGCTTCCCAGGAGGTCTCCAGCAGCAGGCGCTGCTGGGGGTCCATGGCGAGGGCCTCGCGCGGGTTGATGCCGAAGAAGGCGGCGTCGAAGTCGGGGGCGTCGTGCAGGAAGCCGCCGCGGTGGGTGACGGACTTGCCCTGGCGGGCGGGGTCGGGGTCGTAGAGGTCCGGGTCCCAGCCGCGGTCGGTGGGCAGGCCGCCGATCACGTCGGCGCCGGAGGCCAGCAGGCCCCAGTACTGGTCGGGGGTGGTGACGCCGCCGGGGAACCGGCAGCCGATGCCGACGATGGCGAGCGGCTCGTCGGGGTCGGCGGCGCCGCCGTCCCGGGCGGGCGCGGCGGCGTCGGTGCCGGTGCCGGTGCCGAGGGCCGTCGCGGCGAGGTGGGCGCCGAGCGAGGCCGGGGTGGGGTGGTCGAAGACGATCGTGGACGGCAGCCGCAGGCCGGTGGCCGTGGCCAGCCGCTTGCGCAGTTCGACGGCGGTCAGCGAGTCGAAGCCCAGGTCGCGGAAGGCGCGCTGGCCGGCGATGTCGCCCGCGTCGCGGTGGCCGAGGACGGCCGCCGCGTGGGAGCGGACCAGGTCGGTGGCCAGGCGCTCCCGCTCGGGGGTGCCGGCGGCGCCGGCCAGGGCGCGGGCGAAGTCGTTCCCGCTGGTGTCCGCGCCGTCGGCGGCGGCCGTGGGCGCCCCGGTGGCGGCCGCGCCGCCGTCGAGGGCCCGGCGGGCGGCGGGGATGCGGTCCAGCAGGGCGCTGCGGCGGGCCGCGGTGAACACCGGCGCGAAGTCGTCCCAGGCCATGTCGGCGAGGGCGAGGTAGGGGCCGGTGGCGCCGGCTCCGTCGGCGAGGACGCGGCCGAGCACGTCCAGCGCGCGGTCCGGGTCCAGGAACCGGGTGCCCTGGCGGCGCAGCACGTCGCCGGTGATGGTGGCGGGCCCGTGCGGGCCGAAGGCGTCCGGCGCGGTCCAGTCGCGGGTGTCCCACACGCCCCAGCCGAGCGAGAGCGCGCCGGCGCCGCGTGCCGCGCGCCGTTCGGCGAGCGCGTCGAGGTGGGCGTTGGCGGCGGCGTAGGCGCCGTGCTCGGCGCTGCCCCAGGCGGCGGCGATCGACGAGAAGAGGACGAACTCGTCGGCGTCGGTGACCAGTTCGTCGAGGTGGTCGGCGCCGGCCGCCTTGCCGGCCAGGGAGGCGGCCAGGCCCTCGGGGTCGGTGTCGTCGAGGCGGGTGAGGTGGAAGGCGTTGGCCGCGTGCAGCACGGTGGACAGCCGCGGGCCGGTGGCGGCGACGCGGTCGAGCAGGGCGGCGAGCGCGGAGCGGTCGGCGAGGTCGCAGGCGAGCACGTCGACGGCGGTGCCGGCCTCGGCGAGGGCGGCGGCGTGGGCCGCGAGCCGCGGGCCCGGCCCGGAGCGGGTGGGCAGCACGAGGCGCGCGGCGCCGCGGCCGGCCAGCCAGGCGGTCAGGTGCGGGCCGATGGAGCCGGTGGCGCCGGTGACGAGCACCGTGCCGCGCGGGGACCAGCCGCCGTCCGGCCCGGCCGGGCCGGGGGCGGTGCGGGGCGCGTGGACGAGCCGCCGGGCGAAGGCCCCGGCGCGGCGCAGCGCCACCTGGTCCTCGGCGCCGTCGGCGAGCACGGCGGCCAGCCGGGCGGCGGCCCGCTCGTCCCACTGCTCGGGCAGGTCGACCAGTCCGCCCCAGCGGTCGGGGTGCTCCAGCGCGGCGACCCGGCCGAGCCCCCAGACCTGGGCCTGGACGGGGGCGGGCGGGGCGTCGTCGGCGGCGACCCGGACGGCGCCGCGGGTGAGCGCCCAGAGCGGGGCGTCGATCCCGGCGTCGCCGAGGGCCTGCACCAGGGCCAGGGTCGCGGCGGTGCCGTGCGGGACGGCGGCGGTTGCGGGCGGGGCAGCGGGTGCGCCGGGCAGCGGCCGGGGGTCCAGCGCGAGCAGCGACAGCACGCCGGCCGGCTTCGCGGGCGCCCCGGGGAGGGCGGCGAGCGCGGCCGTGAGCTCGGCGGCGAGCGCCTCGCGCAGCACCGCGTCGGTGCGCAGCACGACGGCCTCGGCGCCGTGCGCGGTCAGGGCCTCGACGTGCCGGGCCGGGTCGCCGTCCTCGCGGGCGACGACCAGCCAGGTCCCGGCCAGGGCGGGGGCGGTGGGGCCGAGCGGCTCCCAGGCCGTGCGGTAGCGCCAGCCGTCCTCGGCGGCGGCGGCCGCCGCCTGCGGCGCGGCCTCGACCCGGCGGGGCCAGTAGCGGCCGCGCTGGAAGGCGTAGGTGGGCAGGTCGGCCCGCTCGGCGCGGGGCAGGACGGCGGTCCAGTCCACGGGCGCGCCGTGGGCGTACGCCTCGCCGAGGGAGGCGAGCAGCCGCGCGGCGCCGCCGTCGTCGCGGCGCAGCGTGCCGACGACCACGGGGTCGCGGTCCGCCAGTTCCTCGCCGACGGCCATGGCCAGCACGGGGTGCGGGGACACCTCGACGAAGGTGTCGTAGCCGTCGTCGCCGAGCGTGCGCACGGCGCGGGCGAACTCGACGGTCTCGCGCAGGCTGGCGTACCAGTAGGCGGGGTCGAGCTCCGGCCCGGCGAGCCGGCGGCCGTCCATCGCGGAGACCATCGGGATCCGGGCCGTACGGGGCTCGATCCCCTCCAGGGCGGCGGTGACGTCCTCGCGCAGCTCCTCGACGTGGGCGCTGTGCGAGGCGTAGTCCACCGGCAGGACGCGGGTGCGCACGTCGGGGTGGAGCGCGGCCAGCTCGTGCAGCGCGTCCGGGTCGCCGGCGACCACCGTGGCGGACGGGCCGTTGACGGCCGCGACCGACAGGCGCTCCCCGAACGGCTCCAGCCAGCCGCGGACGGTGTCGGCCGCGCCGTCGACGGCCATCATCCCGCCGCGCCCGGCGAGGGCGGTCAGGGTCCGGCTGCGCAGGGCGACGACCTTGGCGGCGTCCGCCAGGGACAGGCTCCCGGCGACGACGGCGGCGGCGATCTCGCCCTGGGAGTGGCCCACCACCGCGTCGGGGACGACGCCGGACGCCTCCCAGACCGCGGCCAGCGAGACCATCACGGCCCACAGCGCGGGCTGCACGACGTCGGCGGCCTCGAAGCCGTGAAGGCCCGCCAGCACATCGTCCAACTGCCAGTCCACATACGGCGCGAGGGCCTCGGCGCACTCGGCCAGCCGGGCCGCGAACACCGGCGAGGCCTCGGCCAGCTCGCGGCCCATGCCGACCCACTGGCTGCCCTGGCCCGGCAGGACGAAGACCGTCCGGCCGGTGCCCTCGGCGCGGGTCTGCCCGGTCACGACGTCCGCGGCGGGCTCCCCGGCGGCGAGCGCGGCCAGGCCCCCGGCCGACTCCGGGTCCAGCAGCACGGCGCGGTGCTCGAAGGCGGTCCGGGTGGTGGCGAGCGACCAGGCCACCTCGGCGACCGCCGGTCCGGGGCGGGTGGCGAGATGGGCGGAGAGCTTGCGGGCCTGCGCGGCCAGTGCCTGCGGGGTGCGCCCGGACAGCACCCAGGCGCTCGACCCGGGCAGGACGGCCGGGGCGGCGGCCCGCACCGGCTCCACGGCCGGGGCCTGCGGCTCGGGCGCGTCCTCCAGCACCAGGTGGGCGTTGGTGCCGCTGATGCCGAACGCCGAGACGGCCGCGCGCCGGGGGGCGTCGTCCGCGGGCCGGGGCCAGTCCACCGGCCGCTGCAGCAGCCGCATCCGGCCGGCCGTCCAGTCGACGTACTCCGAGGGCCGCTCGGAGTGCAGGGTGCGGGGCAGCACGCCGTGCCGCAGCGCCATCACCATCTTGATCACACCGGCGACACCGGCCGCGGCCTGGGTGTGGCCGATGTTGGACTTCACCGAGCCCAGCCACAGCGGCCGGTCGTCGGCGCGGCCCGCCGCCTGCCCGTAGGTCTCCAGCAGGGCCTGGGCCTCGATCGGGTCGCCCAGCCGGGTGCCCGTCCCGTGCGCCTCCACGGCGTCCACGTCGGCCGCCGTCAGCTGGGCGTTGTCCAGGGCGGCCCGGATGACGACGCGCTGCGAGCTGCCGTTGGGCGCGGTCAGCCCGTTGGAGGCGCCGTCCTGGTTGACCGCGCTGCCGCTGATCACCGCCAGGACGGGGTGCCCGTTGCGGCGCGCGTCCGACAGCCGCTCCAGGACGACCATGCCGGCGCCCTCGCCCCAGCCCGTGCCGTCGGCGTCCGCCGAGAAGGGCTTGCAGCGGCCGTCGGCGGCCAGGCCCTGCTGGCGGGAGAACTCGCGGAACAGCACCGGGGAGGACATCAGGGTCGCGCCGCCCGCCAGGGCCAGATCGCACTCCTCGGCGCGCAGCGCCTGCACCGCCAGGTGCAGGGCGACCAGGGAGGAGGAGCAGGCGGTGTCCACCGTCACGGCGGGGCCGACCAGGCCGAGGGTGAAGGAGATCCGGCCGGAGAGCACGCTGTTGGCGGTGCCGGTCAGCAGGTGGCCGGTGGCCTCCGCGAAGTCCAGTCCGGCGTCGCTCCCGTAGGCCGCGGCGGAGGAGTAGACGCCCGTGAACACGCCGGTGCGGGAGCCGTGCAGGGTGGCCGGATCGATGCCGGCGCGCTCGACGGCCTCCCAGGAGGTCTCCAGCAGCAGCCGCTGCTGCGGGTCCATGGCGAGGGCCTCGCGCGGGCTGATCCCGAAGAAGGCGGCGTCGAACTCGGCCGCCTCGTACAGGAAGGCGCCCTCACGGGTGGTGGAGCCCGGCAGGTCGGGCGAGTCGTAGAGCCCCGCGGTGTCCCAGCCCCGGTCGGCGGGGAAGCCGGCGACGGCGTCGGCGCCGTCCGCGACCAGCCGCCACAGCGCCTCGGGGCTGTCGACGCCGCCGGCGTAGCGGCAGCCCATGCCGACGACGGCGATGGGCTCGTGCCTGAGCCGGTCCAGTTCCGTCCGGGTGCTGCGCAGTTTGGCCGTCACGACCTTGAGGTAGTCGCGAAGCTGCTGTTCGTCGGCCATGGCGGCCCTGCTCCCCCCGTAGTGAACTGCGAGTCGACGTGCTGACCGCGCGCGTGCACGACGAGCGCGGCCCTGCCACTGGAGTACGTGTTCTTCACGGTGCTGCCACCGCACCGCTCCCGCCGGGCGGGCGGGCACGCGGAAGACCGCGGCCGACCGCTCCTCGCGGCGGCCGCGCTCCTCCCCCGGTGCCCGGCGGTGCTGCGGCGCGGATCCCGCGCGCCTGCCGCGGGATCACTGTCCGGCTCCCGCGCGGTTGCCGCGGGAACGGCGCCCGGCTCCCGCGCGGTTGCTGCTCGGCCTCCGCGCAGGAGTCGGCCTCAGTCCCCGCGGGGCGGGGACGTGCGTGCCGTCAGGAGACGGCCTCGGCCGCCTCGTTGACGGCCTCCTCGCCGCCCTCGGCCGCGGCCGGCTGGGCGGGCACGCTCAGGCCCGGGACGGACAGGTCCGGGACGGCCTTGACGGCCTCGAAGCCGGCCTCGATGGCCTCGGCGAGCGTGGCCGTGACCCCGTCCTCGAATTCGATCCGGGTGACCGGGACGTCGGCGTTCGTCGGGAGGGTGTCGTCGACGAACGCGATGTCGGCGCGGCTCGCCTCCTTCAGGGTGACCTTCTCCTGATCGTTCACTTCTCGGTTCAGGACAAGCGAGAATCGGTGCGTCATGATTGGCCGCTCCTCTGGTGGATGCGAGATTATATTTCAGGCAAGGCGCAGGAATACTGCAGGCCGACTTCGACTTTATCGGCGGTCCGACAAAGGCACAAGATCCGACCGGAATTACGGCGGGGATTAGAAATCGATTAACGCCGACGGGAAATCAGCCGGTCCGGCCGAAACCCCCCGCGAAGCCATTCCCCCCGGCCGGCGCGGCACCCTTCGGGGAAACCCCCGGCGCAATGGCGGCCCGCTTCACCGGGACGGGCTCCTCGCCGCGCTCCAGCCGCCGCCGCACATCGAGCGCCGTCGCGGGCGACACCCCGGCCGTCCTGGCCAACTGGCGCAGCGAGGCCTTCGGGTTCTCCCCGAGGAGCTCCGCCACGCGCAGCCGCCCGGCCGCGCCGTTCAACGGGCGGGACTTGCCGTCCCGGCCGATCCGGAATCCGGATTCCGCCACGGATTCCGACAGGCGCCGCAGCTCGGCAACGGTTCGCGCGCCAAGGCCGGTCGACTCCGCGACCGCCCGGTCGGACAGCGAGGGATGGGCCTGGAGGATCCGCAACGCCGCCTCGGCGCGCGCGGCCCGCTCCGCCGGCCGGCCGCCCCCGGAGGCCGCTTCGGATGCTCCGACCGGACCTCCCGGGCCCCGGCCGCCATCCGCACCGACCGGAGTCGGAGCGGTGCGCAGGCGCTCCCCCATGCTGAACTCCCCCTTCAGAACACGCCGACCCAAGTCCCCATCGCGCCGGTACGACACCACCCGCGGAATCACCGGCAAATTGATTGCTTCATTCGCGGAACCCGGAAGCGGGACTCAGAGCCCAATCCTTCCGCCCCTATCCCCGCCCACCCCTCCGCGGCCGACCGGTGTTCAACTGCGACGCGACATCAGTTGAACACCCGACTGGCCCCCGCCGTCCAAACACCCCCCCGGGGTTCGATCAATATCGAAGCTTTCCGTTGATCATAGGCGCGGCTGTCACGGAAACGCAACACTTTCCTGACCCACCAATTCACGCCATTCCCTGCACCCACATCCATCACAACAGTCACGCCAGTCACATGAGTCACAGAAGCGGAATGCAACATGTCGGATTCCGTTTTCGTACGGTTCGGCCGGATGGTGCCGCCGGGCGCTTCTCCGCAGCTGGGGAGGTGTGGGACGGGCGCCGCGGGCCCGGGGGCCTGGAAACGCGCGCTGCCTCCCGCGCACGACGGGAGGCAGGCGGAAGGCGGCGGGGCGGCAGGCGAGGGCAGGCAGGCGGTGACGGGGTGTGACGGGCAGGGCCGCCGGGGAAGGGCGGCCGTAGGCAAAGGCATTACCCGACGGCGGCCGGGCGGCGGCCGATCGGCACACGTGGGGAGAGCGCCCGCTCGGCGGCGGGCCCGGTCGGGGGCGCGCAGGCCGAACCGGGCCGCGGGGGAAGGGCGGCCGGAGCTTCCACGGCCACCCCTCCGGCGG
>NZ_JBHVEU010000221.1:0-14761 GCF_042802075.1 Kitasatospora sp. NPDC057518 | reverse complement strand
ACTCTTGTCCCATCATCGTAGCAGGATGATGGGACAAGAGTCCCATCACATATGCTGATCCCATGAGTCGATGGGAACCAGGTGCGCGTGAACGCCTCGTCGTGGCCGCGGTCGACCTGTTCACGGAGCAGGGGTACGACGCCACGACGGTCGCGCAGATCGCCGAGCGCGCCGGGGTCACCAAGAGCACCTTCTTCCGGCACTTCCCCGACAAGCGCGAGCTGCTGGTCGCCGGGCAGGAGACGCTGAGCCGGCTGCTGACCGAGGGCATCGCCGAAGCGCCCGGTGACGCCAGCCCGCTGGAGGCCGTCGCCGCCGGTCTCGAGCGCGCCTCGACCGCGATGGGCCCGGCCACCCGCGAACTCGCCCCCCGCCTGAAGGCGGCCATCGCGGCCAGCGCCGAGCTTCAGGAACGCGACACCCTCAAGACCGTCAGCCTCGCGGCCGCGATGACCGCCGCGCTGGTCGCCCGCGGCGTACCCGATCCGATCGCGGCCCTCGCGGGCGAGCTGGGCGTCCTCGCCTTCAAGCGGGGGTACGCCGAATGGGCCGAGGGCGACGGTGGTGCAGAGCAGGCGCTCGCCGGGTACGTCCTGGCGGCCCTGGACGAGCTGCGCGCGGCGAGCGCATCGCTGGGCTGACCGGAAGGTCATCGTCCAGCGCCGGAGCGGCAGACGAGAAGCAGGCCTGACAGCTGCGGATTCGCGGTCGGGACGCCCGCGAAGCTCACCCCCAGGGCCTCACGCCATGCGGTTGATCAACGATCCGACGCCTCCTCAGGCCGCGATGTCCTGGCCGATCGCCCGCAGGACGTCGGCGAGCCACACCAGGTGGTACCCCACCGCGCGATCCGGCTCGGCGAGGAGGCCGGTCAGGTGCTGCCAGGACTCGGAGAGCTGACCGATCGTGAGCTCGTCCGGGGCTCGGTAGACGTCGTAGAGGCCGTCCGGGGGGACGGACCAGAAGTAGTCCTTGTCCAGGGCGACGGTGTCGCCGGGTGTGGCGGCCTCGATGTGGCGTAGTACCAGGTCGAACGATCGGCGCAGGTCGGCAAGGGGGATGGACAGGGGTTCATCGGCCATGGGGATCAGTATCGGGCCTGTGCGACGGCGCTCGCTCCGGCTTTTCCGGCCGCCCGGCTCGGATCACCATGCGGCTGCGGGAGAAGTCGGTGGAGCCGACTTCCTGTGCGCGGGGGTGGTTGGGAGCTTGGGCTGAGCACGTCGGCCGCCCGCACGGTGTGCTCGGCGCTGTGAAAGGCTGGGGCATGCCCTCTCACCTGCGGTTCTGCTTCGACTACGGCGTCGACACCCCGTTGTGGCCGGGCCCTCACAGCGCTCCCGACCTCGACAGCCCCTACGAATACCCCTGCGTCCTGGAGAAGCTGCCCATCACCCCGGCCACCCGGAACGAACTCACCAGACTCGCCGACCTGTACCAGTCCTCCCTCGACTGGGACCACCCGGCCGGCCCCTCGCCCTGGACCCGGGACCAGCAGGAATCGTTCCGAAGCGAGGCCGACGTGGCGCTGGAGGCGCTGCGCCGCGAGCTGGGCGACGACTGGACGGTCGAGGACCGCAGGCACTGAACCCGCGCTCGCGGGCCGGGCCGTAGTCGGTGGCGAACGGCGCCGGACCGGCGGGTATCTCGGTGGCGACAGCTCGTCCGCGCTGCCAGAGTGCCCTGGTGCTGAAGGAATCCGATGTACTCGAAGTGCTGGACCTGCTCAAGAGCGCAGGGGCCGCAGCCTGGGTGGACGGCGGCTGGGGTGTGGACGCCCTGATCGGGGAGACGACCCGAAGCCATGCGGACCTCGACCTGGTCGTCCTGTTGGACCAGCTCGACGTGGTGCGAGACGCGCTGGCCGAGGCCGGGTTCACGGAGCTCCTGCGGGACTGGCTGCCCGCCGCGCTTGCCGTCGCGGACGGTGCCGGCCGGGAGATCGACCTGCACCCCGTCCTCGGCTCCTCCCGCGAGGGCGGGGTGCAGCTTCTCCCGGGCGGTGAACGGTTCCACTACCCGCCGCCGGTGACCGGGACCATCGGCGGGCGCCAGGTCCCGTGTGTCGACGCGGCGACGCAGGTGCGGTGTCACCTCGGCTATGAAGCCACGGACAAGGACCGACAGGACATGGCACGGCTGCACGCCGGCACAGGAGTCGAGCTTCCCCTGGACTACATGCCTGCGCCCTGAAGGCCGTTGCTCCGATCTTGAGGGCTGCCGCTCGGACGGGAGTCTCGATCGGGTGGCTCCGGCGGACCTGGGCCGGTGGTTGAAGGGCGAGGGCTGGAGTTGAGCGGCTGAGTCGGGGCTGCGCAGGAAGTCGGCGGGGTCGACTTCCTGCGTGCGGCGGGTGGTTGGAGGCCTGGCCGTGGCGGCAGGGGGCCGGCCGTGTCCGCGGATTCAGTGCGGTAGGTGCTTCGACCAGTCTCCTCCGGGGCGGTAGGCGCGGCCGTCGCCGAGCTGCCTCGTCCCGCCGGGTACGACGTCGTCGTGGTACGGGTACTGTTCCGTCACCGCCGCGAGCAGGAACTCCAGGAAGCCGCCCTCGAACAGGTCCCACTCCCGCATCGAGTGGAACTTGGCGGCGACCGGCCAGCGGTCCGGGTCCGGGCCTCGCGTCAGCCAGAAGAAGTGGTCCGAGTTGGAGTTGTTGGCCCACTTCAGCAGCCCGCCCTCGGCGGGGAACAGCGGGTACGGGCACTCGTCGTGGTCCCCGTCCCGATAGGCCTCGGCCAGCCAGGCGCAGTATCCGTAGGGATCGGTCGTGTCGTACAGGAATCCCTCGAAACCGAGCGGCTGACTGACCTGGGAACTGGGCGCCGCCGACGGTGCGTAGATGTGCAGTTCGTCGCTGATGCTGACCATCCCGTAGCGGTCGACGAACGCCCGGTAGCCCGCGGGCAGCTGGAAGCCGAGCACCTCGGGCCCGAGCTCCCAAGGGACCGGGACCACTCCGCCCGCGGGCGGTGGCCCGATGACCGCGCCGAGCCGGTCCAGTGTCTCCTCGATGTCCACGCCCACTCCCGTCAGCCGTTCGTTCCGGCCGGAGGCTATCCGCTGCCGGTGACACCGGAGGCGGGCGGCCCCACTTCCCTGCCCGGCCGACCAGCGGGCCGTCAAGGCGAGCCGCCGGTCCGTGGGGTTCGTCTCGGGGGCGAGGTCCTGGAGTGGTCGACCGGGCGGTCCGGCGCGAACCGGTGTGAACCGGCGCGGTCCGGCGCGAACCGGCGCGGGCGTCGGGGCCGGGCGCCGGACGGTTACGGTTCGGGGCCCGAACCGGCGCACGTCCTCGCTATGCTCTGTACTCGACCTGACGTTCCGTCACCATCCAACCGCGTAAGGGTTTCGCATGGACTCGAGTTCCGCACCGAACAGGCTCGTCGGCGGACGGTTCAGGCTGGTGAGAGCTCTGGCGGCCGGGGGCATGGGCCAGGTCTGGGAGGCCAGGGACGAACTGCTGGACATCGAGGTCGCGGTGAAGGAGGTCCGTTGGGAGGAGGAGGACCTCTCCGAGGACGAGCACGAGCAGGCCATCGCCCGGGCCATGGCGGAAGCCCGCCACGCGGCCGCGCTCCGCGACCACCCCAACATCGTCACGGTGCACGACGTGGTGGTGGAGGACGGCGGCCCGTGGATGGTGATGCGGCTGGTCCGCGGCCGTTCGCTGGCACAGGTGCTCCGGGCCGACGGGCCGTTGGGGCCGGAGCGGGCCGCCGAGGTGGCCGTCGGGGTGCTGCGGGCGCTGGCCGCTGCGCACCGGGTGGGCATCCTCCACCGCGACGTGAAGCCGTCGAACATCATGCTGGCCGACGACGGCGGGGTGCTGCTGGCCGACTTCGGCATCGCCAAGAACCACGCGGGCACCGTGCTGACCACCACCGGGTCCCTGGTCGGGACGCTGGACTACATCGCCCCGGAGCGGCTGGCCCACGAGCCGGACACCCCGGCCGTCGACCTGTTCAGCCTCGGCGCGACGCTGTACGAGGCCGTCGAGGGGGTGTCGCCGTTCCGGCGGGAGACGACCGCGATGACGATCGCCGCCGTCGCGCTCGCCCTCGTCCCGCCGCCCCAACGGGCGGGCAGGCTGACGCCGTTGATCACCGCGCTGCTCTCCCGGGACCCGGCCGGTCGGCCCGACGCGGCGGCGGGGCTGGCCATGCTCGACGGCCCCGGACCGGCGGTCGGGGGCGCCGGTCCGCAGCACGACCCCGTAGCGGCGGAACCGACCGGCGGACCGGCGGTCGCTGCCACGCCCACCGAGCCCGACCTCCCGGTCTCTCCTCCGGTCACCCCTCCGGCCACCCCTCCGGCGACGGCGAC
Source organism: Kitasatospora sp. NPDC057518 (assembly GCF_042802075.1). NCBI lineage: Bacteria > Bacillati > Actinomycetota > Actinomycetes > Kitasatosporales > Streptomycetaceae > Kitasatospora > Kitasatospora sp. NPDC057518. The sequence continues at coordinate 10,438 of NZ_JBHVEU010000221.1, read as the reverse complement.
GGCGACGCCGGCACCGACATCGACGGCAACACCGGCACCGACCGCGCCCCGCCCCGGACGGCTGCGGGAGCCCCGGACCCGGATCGCGCTGGCCACCGCGGTCGCCGTCGTCTGCGCGTCGGTCCTGTCCTGGGCCCTGCTCCGGAGCGATGACGACGCCGGCCGCGGCGCCGGCGCCGCGGCTTCCTCGCCCGCCCGGGACACCGGGGCCCCCTCGGCCTCTTCCGTCCCCTTGCCCTCCTCGACATCCTCGGCCTCCTCACCCGCCCAGGACGCCGCCATGACGGCCACGGCGACGCCCGGGAACGCGGCCGGTCCGGCGGTGTCCGACGACCAGCACCTCCGTGTCTTCACGGCGTACAAGGACCAGCAGCTCCTGGAGAGCTACGTGGACCTCGGCAACGAGGCGGCGAAGCTCCGGCAGAGCCCGAACCCGGGCCAGGTCAGGGTGGTGGACTACGCACTCAAGTCCGAAGACCCCACCATCCCCCAGGTGCTGGCCGGCACCCGCCCGGTGGCGGTGCTCGACAAGGGCATCGTCCGGGTGTTTCTCGTGAACTCCGTGAACAAGCACCTGACGGAGGCCCGGTTGGAACCCAACAAGGACTGGCAGGCCACCGACCTCGGTGATCAGGAGGTCCGGAGCACTCCGACCGCGGCGGTACTGGACGGGAAGGTCAACGTGTTCACCGTCGGCGTGGACAACCACCTGCGGCGGTCCTACCTGGACGACTCGGGCTGGGGGAGGCAGGACCTGCACGACGACCTCGGGCTTCTGGGCGCGGGGCAGCTGCCCGCCGCGCCGGTCGCCGCCGGCACCGCGCCGGTGGCGGTGGTGGAGGGGGATTTGGTCAGGGTGTACACGATCACGAAGGACCAGCAGCTCCAGGAGTCGTCGCTGAGGATCGGCGAGAAGTGGAACATCTTCACCATGACCGGCGTGCCGTCGTCCGCCATGACGCCGAGCGCGGTGGTGCACGACGGGGTGACGAGCGTCTTCACCGTCAACAGCGGCGACGGCCATCTCTCGGAGGCCCGGCTGACGCCTCCGGGGACGTCGGCGGGCGGCACGCAGGATGCAGGGTGGCGACTCCACGACCTGACCAAGGACTTCCGGGTGCCGGCGCCGCGCTCCGCCCCGGCGGCCCTGGTGCACGGCGGGACCACCAGCCTGTTCCTGGTCGACAGGAACGGCCTGCTGACCGAGACGAAGGCGGCGGGCGGCGGGTGGGCGCCACAGGACTCCCTGGCGAACGCCGGTGTTCAGCAGGTGGCCGACGGCTTCGAGCCGGCGGTGGTGGACCACGGCGGCGTCACCCGTGTCTACACGGCCCGCCGGAGCGACGGGAAGCTCCAGGAGACCGCGTTGCGGAACGGCACGTGGAGCACCGAGGTCGTGGGGTGAGCGGGGTGGCCCGGACGGCGCCGGCCGTCCGGGCCGTCGGTCTTCTGCCACCTCCGTGGACGTGGTGATCGCAGCCGCGACCAGTACGCGCGGGAAGGAACGGCAGAGCGGGTCCCCGCACCAGGCGGCCGCGTGAGAAGTCGGCGGGTCCGACTTCCTGTGCGGGGCGGGTGGTTGGGAGCCATCGCGGATCAGGAGGGATCGACGCCCGCGTACTCCAGCGGCGGCGCGATCGCCTGAGCGTCCGCGCCTTCGCCCACCCACAGGCCGATCAGGAACGCCGCCGTCGCCTCCAGGAGGCCTGCCCGGTCGAGCCCTCCTCCGTTGAGCGGTACGCAGCCGAGGTCGCGAACGAGGTGTCCGACGGTGTCGAGGGCCGGCGCGTCGTCGCCGCAGAGCGGCACCGCGAGGGGGCGTCCGCCGAAGACGGTCGGGGCCCTGCGCCACACGCTCTCGTGGCAGAGGTTGAACGCCTTGACCACGGACGCGCCGGGCGCCGCGGCCGCGATGCGCTCGGCGGCCGACGGCCCGCCATGGGTCTCCAGGACGAAACCCGGGGCGATCGGGTTGGTGCAGTCGACCAGCGTCCTTCCCCGTGCGGCGTCGGCCAGGCCGGAGACCACGCCGATCGCCGCCGCGTACGGCACGGCCAGCAGCACCGCGTCCAGGCCGTGCTCGACCGCGTCCCGCGGGGTCCCCGTCCGTCCGCCGATCTGGTCGGCGAGTTCGGCGGCGCGGCCGTCGTCCCGCCCGCCCACCAGCACGTCGTGCCCGGCCCCCGCCCACCGGGTGCCCAGCACCCGCGCCATTGCGCCGGTACCGATGATTCCGATCCTCATCATGACCAACCTCCTTGTGACGACCTGCCAGTCGGAACAGGGAGACAGTAGGAAAGTCCTGGGGCACCATCTGGTAAGTGATCCCTGACCACGGCTTCCTCGCCGACTGCCGAGCCCGGCTCGCCTTCGACCTGCTCGCCAACACCTGGAACGCCGTCCTGGTGTGGGCGCTGCGCGACGGGCCCGCGCGGCCCGGCGAACTGCGCGAGCGGATCGGCGGGATCAGCCCCAAAGTCCTCACGGAGACGCTGCGCCGGCTCCAGTCCGACGGGTTGGTGGAACGCCGCGCGTACGCCGGGTCGCCACCGCGCGTGGAGTACACCCTCACCGGGTTGGGGCGGACACTCCTGGAGCCGATCGAGGCGTTCGGCGCCTGGGCCTTCGAACACGGCGAGGACGTGATGGCGGCCCGGGACCGGGCGGAGGCAACCGGGCACGGTCGCGACTGACGCCGATCACGACGGCACAGCCGGAGCGCCAAGCGGCTCCGCCGAAGCCCGCTGCCGATCCGAACCTGCGGTACGAACCCGGCCACCCCTGGTGAACGGGGTCTGGGGGCGCCTGTCTCGAAGTCGGGTGCGAGCTTGTGGCAAGATCGCGGGATGCTGCGACTCACCGATTTCATCATCGACTGCCCGGACACGATGAAGCTGGCGGCTTTCTACTCCGAGGTGACGGGCCGTCCGATCAAGGAAGGCAGCTCGGAGGACTGGGCCGGCATCCAGTTCGGCGAGATCGAGCTGGCATTCATCCGGGTGGACGACTACCGCGCTCCGCAGTGGCCCGACAGCGAGCACCCCAAGCAGTTCCACCTCGACTTCGAAGTGGACGAGATCGAGCCCGAGCAGCGCCGCGTCCTCGACCTCGGCGCGACGCTGAGGCAGGACTTCATCGGCCCCAACGGCTACGGCTGGCAGGTCTACACCGACCCGATCGGCCACCCCTTCTGCCTGTGCCGCAACAAGGGCGTCATCTGGACCGACCAGGGCCCGGTCTGGCCCGAGCGCGGCTGACGCGGCCTTGGTGAAGTCGGCTGCTGATCCTTTGACATGACGACGATCCTGCGGCACCCCCGACCTGGGTTCATGTGGGATTGGTGGGCAGTGGACGCCCACGGTTTCCTCGTGCAGTTCAGTTGCGGGCCCGCACCTGAGCATCTACTGGTGCATGTAGACCGTGTCGACGCTGCGGCTGCATGGGCCGAGGAGAACCGTCCCGCATGGTTCAGCCGTGCGCCCTCATCGCTTCACGCCTTCAGCTGCGACGGCGAGCTACCGGTCTACACCCGCAACAGCGTCCCGGACTCCCCGCTGCGACTGTCCGACGCCCCGGCAGCCGTCGCGGAGGTTGCGGCCCTGGTTGAACTGCACAGAGCAGTGGGAGACGCCTGGACGGTCTACCTCGACGAGGGATGGGTCTAGGCAGCCCGGCTGGAGTCACCTGGCCGACCGGATGACGACGGGGGCGATGGCCCACGTGCCGTCGGCGGCCCACTCCCGCAGCCGGTTGTGGGCGCCCTTCCACGAGCCGAAGCGCTCAGGCAGATCCATCCACGGCACCCCGGTGCGCTACTTGAAGGCGATCGCGCCGATCACCTGCCGGTGATCACGCCACTGCCCTCCCCGCCGAGGTGTCGGATCCGGCGGTAACGGCTCGATCCTTGCCCACTGGGTGTCAGTCAATGACGCACACATCAACCAGCGATCGGATGATCCGAAGGAACGGCCTAGGTTCGGGCGGCTCGGGCGCGGCAGTGGGCGAGGGCGTACTTGATGCGGGTCTCGGAGTGGTGGGTGGTGGTGAGGAGTTCGCCGGCCGTGACGAGGGTGGCCCAGTACAGGGCGGGGTCGCCGGTGCGGGGCATGGGGCGGGCGGCGGTGAGGGAGAGGTAGGCGGTGGTCAGGTTGCCGGTGGTGAACCAGCGCTGGAGACCGTGCTGGTGGCCGGGGCGGATGCCGCCCATGGCGTCGACGGCGGTGATGAAGAGGTCGACGATGGCGAGTTCGGTGTCGGTGAGGGACTTGGGGATGTCGAAGACGCCGAGGGCTTCGAGGAGTTCGCCGGTGTCGGTCTCGGAGTCGGGGCGGGGGTCGGCGAGCAGGGCGTCGTAGCAGTCGTTGAGGCGTCGGGTGGTCTCGGCGAGGGGGATGGTGAGGGCGAGGCAGACGGCGCGGGCGGAGGGGAGGGGCTTGCGGGTGCGGCGGGCGAGGAGGGCGTAGGTATCGGCGGGGGTCCGGCCGCGGGAGAGGGCGTGGCGGGCCAGGGTCGTGAGGTGCATGGGGGTTGGGTCTTTCAGGCGGTGGCGAGGGCGGAGATGGGGGCCGGGGCGATGAGCACCCAGACGAACTTGCCGATGTCGTCGGGGCGGGAGGTGCAGCCCCAGCGTTCGGCGAGTTCGTCGACGAGGAACAGGCCGCGCCCGTGCTCGTCGGAGGGGGTGGGGGTGTGGAGGGACGGTCGGCCGCTGCCGGCGTCGTGGACTTCGAGGCGGAGGCGGGAGTTGATCAGGGCGATGCGGATCTCGATGTGGCGGTCGTCGGGGGCGTCGGAGTGCTGGACGGCGTTGGCGAAGAGCTCACCGAGGAGGAGTTCGGCGGTGTCGGCGTAGCGGTCGCCGGAGGGCAGGCCCGCGAGATAGGCCCGGAGCAAGTACCTCGCCAGGGGCGTGGATTCGATGCAGGAGTCGAGACGCGCGACGAAGGCACGGGGCCGGCGGGACATGAGCATGGGGACACCTCATGGGGGCAGAGGGGGCGTGCGACAGGAGCGCGCACAGTCACGCTGTGCATGCAGATGATTGCGTTCCGGTCTCAATGATCCGGGCTTCGGATGTACGGTGATGGCCGAAATCAGGTACCACGCACCTGCGGTACGTCAGGGGGTCTGACATGGCACACCGGCGACTCGTCAACGAGGTGACGGCCAGTTCGGCGCGGTTGTTCGGCGAAGAGCTGCGCTTCTACCGGGAGGCGACGGGCTACACGCAGGAGCAGTTGGCGAAGCTGCTGCACTCCACCAGGCCGAATATCACACGGTTTGAGTCCGGCAAGAGGCGCATGCCGCCGGACATGGTCATGCAGGCCGACGTACTGCTTGGCGCCGACGGGGCGCTGAAGCGGCTCTGGGATCGGGTGGACTGGAACGCCGAAGTTGAACACCCGGATTGGTTCCAGACTCATGCCGACGCGGAGTCCGAGGCTGTGGCGGCCAGAGTCTTTCAGATCGCGGTGATGAACGGGCTGTTGCAATGCCGCGAGTATGCGGAAGCCGTTTTTGCGGTCAGCGATGCGGCCGGTAAGCCGGAGATGATCAAGCAGCGAACGCAGGCTCGGTTGGCTCGGCAGAAGCGATTCCTGGAGCCGGGCGGGCCGCCCTTGCTGGCGATCCTGGACGAGAGTTGCATTCGAACCGTCTATGGCGGGCCTGGCGTGATGGTGCGTCAGATGGAGCACCTGCTGGCGGTTGCAAAGCTTCCGAACATCGTGATCCAAGTTGTGCCGTTCACGTGTCGACAGGCCAGCGTTGATGTCTCAATGGTGCTGCTGGAGATGCCTGACGGACGAACCTGTGTGTATTCCGAGAGCCTCGATCGCGGGCATTCCAGCGATGTTCCGGAGATCGTTGCGCGGCATCGCTGGAGCTATGATCTGCTCCATGGGGCGGCGCTGCCAGTGGCCGACTCGCTCGCGCTGTTCGCGGATGCGCTGGAAGGGTTCAGGGATGACGAGGAACGAGTTCGACGTGGCCGTCTGGCGCAAGAGCAGCTACAGCGGGGGCAACGGCGGCAACTGCATCGAGGTAGCCCCCGGATTCCCCGGTCTCGTCCCCGTGCGTGACTCCAAGGACCCGCGCGGCCCGGCGCTCGTCTTCCCCTCCGCTGCCTGGGGCTCCTTCATTGCCGCGATTCAGGAGGGTAAGTTCCCTGCATGAGTCTGGTCTGGCGCAAGAGCAGCTACAGCGGGGGCAACGGCGGCGACTGCATCGAGGTAGCCCCCGGATTCCCCGGTCTCGTCCCCGTGCGTGACTCCAAGGACCCCTATGGCCCGGCGCTCGTCTTCCCGTCCGCCGCCTGGAAGTCGTTCATCGCCGTGATCCGGTCCGGTGACTTCCCTGAGTGAACCCGCTGCGGCGCCTCCGGGGGCCGTCGGGGTCGGGGCCCTGCCCAGGTCGTAGCCGCCTTGTCCAAGGGGTCCGACCTGGTAACGAGAAGGGGTCGATCCCAGGGTCGACGCTCCGCCGCCACTCGGCTGGAACAGTGTCAACCACCTGACCAAGAGCGGGAGTTGGCGACAACTTCCGATGGGATCGCGGAGGTTGCCATGGTGGGTGCATCGATGCACGGACTTGTCCGCATAGCGGCGGTCGTGCTGGCGGGAGCGGGCCTGGTGACGGGCGTGGCCCCTTCGGCGGGTGCGGATCCGGTGCGGCGGGTCGACCGGGCGGCGCTGGACGCCGGCCTGCGGGCCGTGGTGGCGCCGGGCGGTGCCACCGCCGCGCTCGGCCTGGTGCGCGAGGACGGCCGCACCCTCTGGAAGGGTGCGGCCGGAACCGCCAACCTCGCCACCGGGGAGCCCGCCGCACCCCGTGACCGCTACCGAATCGGCAGCTCGACCAAGACCTTCGTCGCCACCGTCGTCCTCCAACTCGTCGCGGAGCAGCGGATCAGCCTGGACGACCCGGTCGAGAAGCACCTGCCAGGCGTTCTGCGCAACGGCGCCGCCATCAGCATCCGCCAACTGCTCAACCACACCGGCGGCCTCTACAACTACACCTCGGACCCTGCCTTCTCCTACGACGACGACGCCTCGTTCCAGACCTGGCTCAGCACCGACCGCTGGAAGTCGCGGACGATGGCGGAACTCGTCGCCGTCGCCGAGAGCCACCCGCCGTACTTCCCGCCCGGGCAGGACTGGTACTACTCCAACACCGACTACATCCTGCTCGGCATGCTCATCGAGCGGACCACCGACCGTAGTTGGCAGCAGGAGGTCGAACGCCGCATCATCCGGCCGCTCGGCCTGCACGAGACCACCATGCCGGAGAACGACCCCACCGTCCCCGGCCGCCACACCCGCGCCTACGCCAGCACGCCCGGCGGCCCGGTGGACATCACGCAGTTCAACCCGACCATCGCCGGCCCGTCCGGCGCCGGCATCTCCACCACCGCCGACCTCGCCACCTTCCTCTCCGCCCTGCTCGGCGGACGACTCCTCGGGCCTGCCGAACTCGCCGAGATGAAGCACACCACAGGCCTCGGACGCGGCGCCGACTACGGCCTCGGCCTGGAGCGCACCCCCACCCCGTGCGGAGACTTCTGGGGCCACCGCGGCGACAGCATCGGCTACAGCAGCACCATGCTCGCCGACGACACCGGACAGCGCCAGGTCGTGCTCTCCCGCAATCCGTACGACCCTGCCGGGATGCCCGCCTCCGCGGCTGCCTTCAATGCCCTCGTCACCGCTGCGGCCTGCGCCGGCCGGACGGCCCAGGATTCCTGACAGGGCGTTGGCCCCGACGGTCCTCACATCCGGGCTTTCAGCGCGTCGACCTCGCAGCCCGGCGCGAAGGGGTCGAAGCCGTGCTCGATCAGCCAACGGACCGCCAGCAGGCTCCGCAGCGACCACCACGCGTGGATCACGGCGAGGTCGACGTCGACATCGGTGCCATAGCCGGCGATGACGTCGTCGAGGTGCTCCTCGTGGCCGAGCGTGAAGGTGGCGAGGTCGTACAGGGCGTCGCCCTGCCCGGCCTCGGACCAGTCGATGATGCCCGTGACCTCGTCGCCGTCGACGAAGACGTGTGCGATCTGCAGGTCGCCGTGCGTGAACGCCGGGGTCCACGGCCGGAACGCGGCCTTGGCGACCCGGCGGTTGCGGGCGACCAGGTCGACGGGCAGGACACCGCTCGTCACCAACACCCCGCACTCCTCGTCGAGTTCAGCCTCCAGCGCGGCGACGCTCCGGCCCGCCCGGCCGGGCCGGGGCGGCAGTGGCGCGTCGTGCAGCTTCCGGATGGCGGCGCCCGCCGCCGCCCACGCGGCCGGTGACCCGGTCGACGGCCCGCCGAGGCGCCCGAGCGTCGTCCCGGGGACCGCGGCGAGCGCGAGTACGGGCGGCTTGCGCCACAGCACCTCGGGCGTCGGGACCGGCGCGAGGGACATCGCCTCGACCTCGCGGTCGATGCGCGTCTGATCGGCGTCCACCTTCAGGAACACGTCGCCGACGCGCAGGGTCGCGCGTTCGGAATGGGCGACGACGACTTCGACCTCATCCATGGGCGACCAGTATTCCGGGGATCACCGCCGCCGTCGCCGGATTTACCGTGTGTGATCCGCCAACACCAGCCCTGTTGGCCGAGTGTGACGTGCTGTCCGGAAGCGGCTCCGGACAGCGCATGCGGGCCGGGCCTCGATCCCTGTCAGCCTGTCGCGAGCGCGAACACGATCAACGCCAGGAACAGCGTCAGGACCAGCGCCGGCAGCGCCGCGATGCCCAGGAATACGTAAGCGGCCCGCTTGGCGGCAGGCGTGCCGTGCTCCCTCAGAGCGGCGAAGCAGACCAGCGCCACCGCGACCACCGGCACCGACCAGAACACGACGAACATCCCATCCGGCATCTCCACCCCTTGCCACGCCGATGCGGGCCGATCGTAGTGCGATCCTGCCGGGGCGGCATTGCGGTCTGGTGCTTGCCCGGAAGCGGGATTCGGTAGGACGTTGCCTGTGGCACGCTGGCAACTCACCGACGAGCAGTGGACGTTCATCGAGCCCGGGCGTGCATGACACAGAACGGCTGCCGGTGCACAAGTGCCCGGGGGGAGGGCCGGCCCCGACAAACCGGGACGGCCGGTCGATCTTCGGATCGACCGGCCGTTTCGTTCTCCGTGGATGCCGGTCAGGTGGCGACGACGGTGGCCGCGGCCCCGCCGCGGTCGAGCTCGGCGTCGTAGATGTGCACGACCACGTTCACCGAGGACCTGATCCACGTGTCACCGGGCGAGGTGATGCCCACCGGGATGCTCACGGTCTCCCCGCCGGTGCAGGGGAGCTGGACCGAGCCGACGCCCGACACGGCGGATTGCGTGGCCTGGACGGTGATCTTGACCCAGTCGAATATCGGGAGGCACCGGTAGGTGACGGAGACGTTCAGTGTCCGCCCGGCATCCGCGACGGTGGCGCCGTTGACGCCTATGGAGAGTCCTCCGGCGCTCGCGGGCGCGGCTGCGAGGACCGTGCTCGCCATGGCAAGGGCGGGGACGGCCAGGAAACGGGCGAACTTGGTACGGGTAGGTGCGCTCATGACAACCTTCTCTCCGGCAGTGGCAACGGACGGGATGGGGTGATCCAGGGGAGCTTCCGAGCCCCCCATGCTGCGGTTCGCCACTGACCCGGGAGTCAGAAGAGTTGTGGATGTCCGGAATGACACCGCGATGTGGCGTGGAGCCGCCCACAAGCTCAGGATGACTCAATGAACGTCCGTTGCTCGTCGGCGAGTTGATCACGGCATCAGACGGCCTGAGCCTCGATCGGTGCGGCCGACCTGGCGGCCTGCTCGATCTTCGCGAAGTAGGCCGCACGGGCTTGCCCGTCGATCTGCTTCGCGTGTTCGGGGCGCATGCCGGTCCGGCCGTCGAGGCTCTCGCGGAGGATGTCGGCGTGCCCGGCATGGCGGTTGGACTCGCCGATGACATGGACCATGACGGCGAACAGGTTTGTGCCGGCATGAGGCTCCGGCCACCACGGCACGTGGCCCGGGGCGTCGAGGGGGAGTTCGTCGATCGTCGCGTCCGAGTGTTCCCATGTGCGCTGGTAGAACCCGATGATCTGATCGCGGGTCTCGTTCTCGGCCGCCCACAGATCGCCGCCGTCGGAGTCCTGCCACCGGGGCAGCGGTTCCGGGGAAGGGCGGTCGAAGACCTCGCCGAAGTACCTGGCCTCGACGGTGGCCACGTGTTTGACCAGGCCGAGGAGGTTGGTCCCGGACGCTGTCAGAGGGCGTTCGATAGGGGAATCCCCCCAACTGTCCGGCTTCCATTGGCGCGGCACGGACTCGGTTCCAGGATCTCGTAGCGGCTGGGCCCGCGTCAGCGGTATTGATCAATCGTGACGCAACGACGCCGGTACCCCTCGGACCTGAAGGACGACCAGTGGCAGCTCATCGAACCGATGCTGCTGCGCTGGCGGTCGGCTCGCGCC